>NZ_PNDU01000178.1:0-10365 GCF_005886635.1 Pseudoalteromonas sp. S558
GAGGTTTGTAACCTAGTGGGCTAAGTAAAAACCGAGCAACAAAGAGTTAATCGCCCCTAGAAAGAACCCAAAGAGCTGCGCATGTTTAGCATTTATGCTGCGTTATCGCCTATTTATGGGGAACATACATCACAGGCTCTCCCTTACCTAAATAGCAAACAGTCTGCTGAAAATCAAACCACCAAAGTTCAACACGTCCTGAGCGTTAATCGAGTACCTTTGCATCATTCGCTTTATTTAATAAACTTCTACTCTGCGTTAAAAAGTGCTGCGTTGAATCAGAAAAATACGCCTTTGCATCAGCAAAGGAAGCTATTAACGCGCTTTTATCTCCCATTTTTAATTTTGCTAATGTACTAGAAAATGTATCTTGATACTGCGCAAGTAAACTTTCTACATCATCAAATTGAGCTAACATAATATCCGAATAAAGCTCTGGTGATTGAGCAAATAAACGCCCCACCATCATTAATTCAAGCTGATAAATTGGTGAAGAGCAGCTTCGTAACTCTTCTAACGTATGGCTTTGCTTAGCTAGAAATTGCCCATATACAAAGGTGGTTAAATGACGCATTACTTGAATAATTTGCATTGCTTCATCGTGCTTTTTCGCATCAAGTTCAACAAGTTGACAACCCCATACTTGTAACTGCGCTAATAAACCGGTTGCCGCTTGGTGCTCTCGCCCTTCACATACAACGACTGTTTGTTTTACCCAGTGTGATATATCAGGCCCAAACATAGGATGTAAACCAACAACCGGCCCACTGTGCGCAGCTTTCAGTGCTTTAATCGGCGATTGCTTTACCGATGTAATATCTACAAGCAAACAGTCTTCATCTAGTTTAGGTAACTTAGCAACGACAGCGTCCAATGCATTAATAGGTACGCTAATCATTACCAGCTTCGCGCCTTTTAAAATATTTTTCGCATCGCTTTGCTGATCTTTATCTAAAATTTTAACGTCGTAACCTGAGCGAATAAACTGCTGTGCAAATAGCTGTCCCATAGCACCTTGACCACCCACAATTACAATTGGCGAAAGCTCTGGCGCTGCACATGCAAGCTTTGCTTGTTGGTTTTGATAGGCTTCTCGCATCATGCGTCTTAGTATATCTTCAACGAGATCTGGGCTTACATTTTGATTGATTGCTTCTTGTCGTCTTGCCGCTAATAGCTCAGCTTCACGGGCAGGTGCATGTAAAGGCGCACCCGTTTGTTGTTTTATCTCACCAATTTTTTGCGTAATACCATTGCGTTTAGCAAGTAAAGCAACCAGCTGTGCGTCGCATTCATCTATACCTTCTCTTAGCTGTGCTAAATCATTTATGTCAGCCACGTCCATACCACCTTAAAAAACAAACAACGTAAATATAAATTTACATAAAAGTAAACTAATCAATACGATAAATACTAACAGGATCGATGAACTGAGAAAAGATTAATCCCAAAATTTTACGGATAATGAAAGCTAGGTGAAGAGTTGAGAGTTGAGAAAATAATATCATAAAAACCAAAACGGGTTGCAACCCGAAGGATGCAACCCGTTTTTTTGCGTTGATAAACAGCGCGTATTAGTTAAGCTTTTCTCTAATACGTGCAGATTTACCAGAACGCTCACGTAGATAGTAAAGCTTAGCACGGCGAACTGCACCGCGACGCTTAACTGTTACGCTATCAATAAGAGGGCTGTGCGTTTGGAATACACGCTCAACACCTTCACCGTTCGAAATCTTACGAACTGTAAATGCTGAGTGAAGACCACGATTACGCTTAGCGATTACAACACCTTCAAAGGCCTGTAGACGCTCTTTAGCACCTTCTTTTACTTTTACCTGTACAACCACTGTATCACCAGGGCCGAATGTAGGTACGTCTGTTTTAAGCTGCTCATCTTCAAGCGCTTTAATAATATTTTGGTTTACTTTTGCCATTATGTTTCTCACTTTCCTAGGTGTAACTGTCTTCTAGCCACAAGCTTTTTGGTACTCTTGCTGAAATTTCGCGAGTAATACCGCTTGCTCCTCAGTCAGAGCTAGGTTATGCAACAAGTCAGGACGTCGTAACCAAGTTCTACCTAATGACTGCATAAGCCGCCATTTTGCTATCTCTTGGTGGTTGCCACTGAGTAATACAGCAGGAACCTGTTTGTCGTCCAATGTTTCTGGTCGTGTATAGTGTGGACAATCTAACAAGCCATCCGAAAATGAATCTTGTTCCGCTGACTGGTTATGACCTAACACGCCTGGCACTAATCGCGCTACTGCGTCAATTAATGTCATGGCAGGTAGTTCACCACCACTCAAAATAAAATCACCAATTGACCATTCTTCGTCAACATATGATTCTATTATTCTCTCATCTATACCTTCATAGCGACCGGCAATCAAAATCAGTTTTTTAGAGCTTGCGAGTTCGCTTGCTCCTTGCTGATCAAGTTTGCGCCCTTGTGGGGACATATAAATTACTTTAGCACCATCACCTGCCGCTTTTTTAGCGTCAAGAATGGCTTTCTTTAATGGTTCAACCATCATTAACATGCCAGGTCCGCCCCCGTAAGGGCGATCATCCACTGTTCTATGCTTATCTAAAGCGTAGTCCCGTGGATTCCAACAATTAAAATCAATTAAACCACTTTTTACTGCGCGACCGGTAACCCCTTGCTGGGTAATTGCATCAAACATGTCTGGAAAAAGGCTTATCACCCCTACCCATAATGAACTAGTTTGCGTCATTAAAACCCAGGATCCCAGTCTACGGTAATTTCTCTTGCATCGTATTTAACATCTTTAATAACTGAATCAGTTAAAAAAGGAATTAAACGCTCAGCTTGACCAAATGCGTCTTTACTGTTTGCTTTCACAACTAGTACGTCATTTGATCCTGTCTCCATTAGGTCATCAACAATGCCTAAGTCATAACCTTTATCAGTTACAACGGACATGCCAATGAGATCTCGCCAATAAAACTCACCTTGCGGGAGTTCTGGTAATTGCGCTGAATCCATTGAGATTTCGGCATGGGTATAAGCCATTGCTTCGTCTCGGTCGTTTACCTGCGCAAATTTAGCGATAAAGCCTTTGTTGTGGCGACGCCAGTCGACCACTTCTAAGGACTGCCATTTACCTTGCTGCCCTATCAACCACGGGCTGAAATCGAAGATCCCTATGGGATCATCAGTAAATGAATGTACCTTAAGCCAGCCCTTTATACCATATGGGGCACCGAGCTTTCCTACGACAATTATTGATGAGGTGTTCTCTTGACTCATGGTTACACTTACGCCTATTAAGCCGCTTTACGAGCGTCTTTTACTAACTTAGCTACGCGATCTGAAAGAGATGCGCCCTGACCTACCCAGTGTTCAACACGTGGTAAATCTAAACGAATTTTTTCTTCTTGACCTGCAGCAATTGGGTTAAAAAAGCCTACTTTCTCGATGAAGCGACCGTCACGCGAGAAACGGCTATCCGCAACCACAATTTGATAGAAAGGGCGTTTTTTAGCGCCACCACGTTGCAAACGAATAGTTACCATACCGTCCTCTATAAAGATTGACTGTTTTCATTAATAAGATTTACTCCCCAGAATGGGGAGCTGGGGAATTGTACGAGTTTTTGGCAATAACGCAAGTAAGAAGTGAACCAAAAAGACAGTTTAGTAGGTTAAATTGTGATCTGAACGAGGAAATAGGATTAACTATGTACAATGCGCATAATTTATTCAATAAAAAAGGAGCAATTTGCTCCTTTTTTATTGAATATTATTTTGATCCTAAAAAATAGCGCTGAGCTAATTTTAAAATTTAGGCCCACCACCGCCCATCATTCCTGGAGGTAACATGCCTTTCATACCGCGCATCATTTTCATCATGCCGCCTTTGCCTTTCATCTTTTTCATCATTTTTTGCATTTGCGTAAACTGCTTGAGCAACTTATTGATCTCTTGTACTTGTGTACCAGAGCCCGCTGCGATACGTTTTTTACGCGAACCTTTAATGATTTCAGGACGAGCACGTTCTTTTTTCGTCATAGAGCTAATAATTGCTTCCATTTGAATGAACGTTTTATCACCCATTTGCCCTTTAACTGCATCGGGTAAATTAGACATACCAGGCAGTTTATCAAGCATAGACATCATACCGCCCATGCTTTTCATTTGTTTAAGTTGATCGGCAAAATCGTCAAGCGTAAAACCAGCACCTTTAAATACTTTTTCCGCAACTTTGGCAGCCTGCTCTTTATCGACTTTCATCTCGACTTCTTCGATTAATGAAAGTACATCACCCATACCTAAAATACGCGACGCTATACGGTCCGGATGAAAAGGCTCTAATGCATCAGTACGCTCACCAACACCCATAAATTTAATCGGTTTACCCGTGATATGGCGAATAGATAAAGCGGCACCACCACGCGCATCACCGTCGGTCTTTGTTAATATAACACCGGTAAGTGGTAATGCTTCGTCAAATGCTTTTGCTGTATTGGCGGCATCTTGGCCTGTCATTGCATCAACAACAAATAATGTTTCAATTGGGTTGATTGCTTTATGGAGATCTTTAATCTCATCCATCATGTCACTATCGACATGTAAACGACCAGCGGTATCAACAAGTACTACATCGATAAATTTCTTTTTTGCATGAGAGATAGCAGCTGTTGCAATATCTACCGGCTTTTGCGAGATATCACTTGGGAAAAAATCAACATCAACTTCAGCAGCAAGTGTTTCTAACTGCTTGATTGCCGCAGGGCGGTATACGTCGGCACTGACTACAAGCACCGATTTTTTCTTACGCTCTTTTAAAAACTTAGCTAGTTTTGCAACACTCGTGGTTTTACCTGCACCTTGAAGACCTGCCATCATTACAACCGCTGGTGGTTGTGCATTTAAGCTCAGTTCTTCATTGGCTTCACCCATTGCTTTTTCAAGTTCTTCGCGGACGATTTTCACGAATACTTGGCCTGGGCTTAAACTTTTAGTAACTTCCACACCAACGGCGCGTTCTTTCACTTGTTTTACAAAATCACGAACAACAGGCAACGCCACATCGGCTTCTAAAAAAGCCATACGCACTTCACGAAGAGTGTCTTTAATGTTGTCTTCTGTTAGGCGGCCTCGACCACTGATATTTTTTAAGGTTTTACCTAATCGTTCTTGGAGGTTCTCAAACATGTATCGGTTCCGATAAGACGTTATATCAATCTAATCACACGACCGCTTAGTCTGGCCGTTCAATTAACGATATTGATATTATTAAATTTGAATTAAAAACAGTATACCGTAAATGGTGGCGGACAATACAGTGTTCAAGTGCTAGTAGTTGAGTTTCTTTTTTTAAGGTCTATGCATTTGCTTTGCTATAAAATACAATGGCCACATAACAACAAGAATTTTTTTGACTCAAATTAAGTGGCCCAAGCATTATGCTGATTATTAGTTTAACTATTATTGCCAGTTTATTTTATGTGCTAGCAACGTCTCACGTGCTTTCACGACTGTTTCACCAACAAGGACCAAGCCAAAAAGTCACTATAGTACTGAGTACGGTTGCTATATTGGCGCATATGCTATTGTTGGTAAACTCTGTTTTTCGTGCCGACGGCCAAGATTTAAGTATCGTTAATGTGGCTTTACTAACCTGCTGGGTTATCGTTGTATCCGTCACGGCCGTATCGTTAAAGTTTCCTGCAACCTTGTTACTCCCTGTTGTATATGGTTTTGCCGCATTATTAAGCATTGCAAGCTTATTTATCCCTCACCACTTGCTTTTGCAAAGCTTGCAAGTTGAAATTGGCTTAGTCACTCATATTTCTTTATCTTTACTGGCATATTGTATTTTAATTATTGCTACTTTATACGGGGTTCAGTTTTACTTTATTGATAAGCGTTTAAAACGTAAAGATTTAGCCATAGTGCATAGTCATTTACCACCTCTTATGGTTGTTGAACGTCAACTATACCAACTGCTTAACTTAGGTACTGTACTGCTTACTTTTGCATTAATATCTGGCTTTGTTTTTCTTGATGGGATGTTTGCAAAAGAATTTATCCACAAAACGATACTATCTTTGCTCGCTTGGGTAATATTTGCAGTCGTTGCATTAGGTCATATGAAAAAAGGATGGAGAGGAAAACCCGTTGTTATTACCATCATGGTCGCTGCATTTATCCTCACACTTGCTTATTTTGGCAGCCGTTTCATACAAGAAGTGGTACTTAATAAGTTTTAACTTGACTCTGCAAGCTCACTCTAGCTTAATACGCATTGATTTATAAGAAAAGGATCCATCGTTGGACGACATATCGACAAGTACCCTATTTATCATTTTAGGTTTATTGGTACTTTTTTCTGCTTATTTTTCCGGTTCAGAAACTGGGATCATGTCAATCAATCGTATACGCCTGCGACATCTTGCTAAACAAGATCATCGTGCAGCTAAGCGAGTCAGTAAATTACTCAGCCGTCCAGATAGATTAATTGGTTTAATTTTAATCGGCAATAACCTAGTCAATATAGCAGCGGCGCAAGTTGCCACTATTATTGGTATACGTTTATATGGTGATTTAGGTATCGCTATTGCTACAGGTGCACTCACACTTGTTGTGCTGATATTTGCCGAGGTGACTCCTAAGACACTTGCCGCTTTATATCCTGAAAAAGTTGCTTTTCCAAGTTCAATAATACTCAAAGGGTTACTTAAAATTCTATTCCCTTTTGTTGTTGTTATTAACTGGATGACTAATGGAATACTGCGGTTATTTGGTATTAGTGCCGCTCAAATTGACGAACACAGCATGAGTAAAGAAGAATTAAAAACAGTGGTAAACGAATCCGGTGCTCTATTACCCGCCCGTCACCAAAGCATGCTAACTTCAATTTTAGATTTAGAACAAGTTACCGTTGAAGATATTATGATCCCACGCAACGAAATTGTGGCGATAGATATAAATGACGACTGGAAACTAATTAGCCGCCAGCTTACGCACTCTCAACATACACGCGTATTACTTTATCGAGATAATATTGACGATGCTGTTGGGTTTATTCATTCGCGTGATGCGCTTAGACTACTTACAAAAGAGCAATTTGATAAACCATCACTATTGCGTGCGGTTCGTGAAATTTACTTTATACCTGAAGGTACTTCGCTCAATACGCAACTTTTAAAATTCCAACAATCTAAAGAACGTATTGGTTTGGTGGTTGACGAATACGGTGACATTCAAGGTTTAGTTACACTCGAAGATATTCTTGAAGAAGTAGTTGGTGACTTTACAACAACGCAAACACGCACGCCAAGTGAAGAAGTTACCACTCAAACAGATGGTTCTTTTATTGTTGATGGTGGTGCTAACGTTCGCGATTTAAACAAAGAAATGGGTTGGGAATTTCCGCTCGATGGCCCTAAAACACTTAGCGGCTTAATTGTTGAGTATTTAGAAGACATTCCTGATGCCAACATTAGTTTACGTATTGCTGGTTACCCTGTTGAAGTGCTCGAAGTAAAAGAGAACATGATTAAACAGGTAAAAATACAGCCTAGTAAGCGAACCCGTTAAAACAAAAAAGGAGCCATTTGGCTCCTTATTTAAACTGTTTTTCTATTACGTAAATAGCCGTTCCAACCAACCTTTATCAAGTTCATCTTCACATCGCTTTAATTGCGCACCATAACGGCTTGCTCTGTTTTTTACCTTATTAGCTACGCCCATTAGCCACTTTTTTTTCTTGTAAGCACCACGTTTGTAGCCGCCCCACCCTTCATGATAATTAAGGTATTGTGCGTAAGCATCCCATTTAGAAATACCATTCACTTTGTGAGTTTTATAAACAAACCATGCCATAAAATCAATTGCATCATCGAAGTCGTCCCGATCTGCGCCACTGTTACCCGTCTCTCTAATATAATCAGACCACGTAGGCGTTTTGGCCTGTGAATAACCATAAGCATCACTGGCACGACCCGTTGGGATTATCCATAAAAAATATTCCATCGGTGGGGCTGCGTCGTGTTTAAACGAGCTTTCTTGATACATCATACTCATGAGTACGTGCTTTGGAGAGCCCCACTTTTCTTGAACGTCTTTTGCGTCGTAATACCAATCTGACTTTTCTTCAAAAATTTTACAAATATCATTAGGTTGCTTTGGAGGAGCTGTTGCACAGCCAGCTATAGTCAGCACTAGAGATAAAATAATTGTGTTTTTTTTCATATTTTAAGATCTCACTGAACTTTTATAAAATGTGTAGGTCTGATTTTATAATGCAGCAGTACAGCATTGTTTCATCCCTGAAGAATATTTACGCAGCCACTTAAGGGCTGCGTTTTTTTATTTTAACTAACAGCCAATTATTTCCCTTTAAAATACGCATCCAAAAATTCAGTAAACGATTGCGTATCAGCCCCTTCAATCGCTGCCTGAGCCTCATTAGACTCTACAACTTGTTGCTCCAACCAAGGCTTTAAAAACTCACTGTACTGGGCCTCAGCATGGTTTTCCCTATACTTATTAGCCAACGCTAAAGCAAAATGTCCATTATCTAAACCAGACTCTTTTAGTTCTGCCACATAACGCCCCGAATAGGTCAATGCTGGGTTATGGATCCATGTAGCCATCCGCTTTACTGTACTTGAGTAATAATCAACACCGTAAGCATTATCCATCCACACAGCTACTTCACTTAATTGAGAAAATATCTCATCTCCCCATGATTGAAGACTACGTGATTCATTATTAAAGTTAAGCATGAGCCCTTCTTCGCGACCCTGATTTACAACCGTATCGAGGTTTTCAGTGCTACACGCTTGTTCTTTCCAATCCATTTGTGGTGAATTTTTTAATAAGCAATACGTCAAAAAAACGTCTAGAAAGTGAATCTGCTCTATATCAATACCCACTTCGCTAAATGGGTTTACATCTAGTGCGCGAATTTCAATATACTCAATACCCGCTCTAAGTAATGCATCTGTTGGCGTTTCACCATTTTTAGCATTGCGTTTAGGGCGTATAGGTGAATAAAATTCATTTTCGATTTGCAGTATATTTTTATTTAGTTGCTTAGGTGCTGTACTCGTATAGTCATCAAGATTACTGTAAATATCTGATGGCGTATTAATTGCGTTCTTAAGCCCTGCTACATACTCATCAAGCGAATTATACATAACACGTAAAGATGATTGTGCGCTATTTGTATACCCTAGGTTACCTAAACGCAGCGCAGTGCCCACCTCTAAATAAAGTGTGCCTTTGCCCAGTTTTTTGAAGGGTAACTCTGTTTTTCGCCCTTGTAAAAATGAGCTGCATAAAGCCGGTGATGCACCAAATAGATAACTAATTAACCATAGTTCGCGCTTAAAGTTTCGGATAAGTGCTAAATAACCATCAGAAATAAAATCTTGCATGCTTGCATTGCTTTGTTCTAGCGAATGAAGCGAGTGCCACAAGGTATCTGGAAAAGAAATATTAAAATGCACACCCGCGATGGCTTGCATCATACTACCGTAGCGATTTTTTAACCCTTCACGATAGAGTGTTTTCATTTTACCTGTATTGGAACTGCCAAATTGAGCTAAAACAATATCATCTTGATGCTCGATAAAGCATGGCATACTAATAGGCCAAAGCAGTTCATCACCCATTTTTTCTAGCGTAAACTTTTGTAAATCTTTTAATTGCTTAAGAGTTTGCGACGACGAATCACTAACAGGGGTGATAAACTCAAGTAATGACTCAGAAAAGTCAGTTGTAATATGACCGTTAGTTAACGCACTACCCACCCCTTTAGGGTGCCCTTTAGGAGATATCACGCCATTACTTTGTATTCTTAGCGACTCTCGTTCAATGCCACGTTTAATGCCTTTAACTGCGTTGTGGTGCTTTTCAGCTGATAACGCATTAAGCGCATTTGTTAAATCATGTGTTGTCAAAAATATTTCCTCGGGCCACGTGGCTTAATCATAGGGTTATGGGGGCTAGTCACTTATTACTCAAGATTAAATTGCTAAGAACGATACAATTTTTTACCAATGATCGTTTGCCCTGTTTTGAAGGTACGCGTGATATGAATTACACCATGCAATAAATCGTCATACTGCCATTGCTCTTAACATTATACAATTGCTTTGCACGGGTAACTAACCAATTTCTAGTAAAACATATTAGGCCGTGCTGACTTTTCGTAATTAATTCTTCAGCTAACAGTTTGGTATTTAGGCAAGGCAGAGCCTATGCAGTGTGGTTATCCCTCATAAATAGGCGATAACACAGCATAAATGCCAAACATGCGCTGCCCTTTGAGCTCGATCTAGGACAATTAACTCTTTGTTGCTCGGTTTTTACTTATTCTTACAGTGATGT
>NZ_PNDU01000179.1:0-374 GCF_005886635.1 Pseudoalteromonas sp. S558
TAATTTCTTTGGTCGGAAAAAACATATAAGATCAAAATTGGCTGTGCACTTCAACTGTTTTTTAAACTACCTTATTGATTTATAGTATCAAATTGTGGGGATTCGTCAGGGGTAAATCCCAACATGTTTGGTCGGTGGACAAAAGAAGCTGAAAATGATGATGGGCAGGCTTTTAGAGGGAACGGTAATTTAACCCCTGAGCAAGAAGAGAGCAGAGAGCTAAAAGCGCAAGTGAAACGCCTAGGGGCGGTTGATCGTTGTTTGAATTTTGTGCGCAAGCGGTAATCTCGAATAATTTACTACGCCAAAAACAAACCATACAAGAGACCCTTGCCCCGATTAATGCTCACAGATAAGGTGTGGTCGCATCTAAA
>NZ_PNDU01000018.1:0-70811 GCF_005886635.1 Pseudoalteromonas sp. S558
CAATCTAATTAACCTGAACTCTGAATAATAAATCTATCTCGAGCAGCTATTTTCAGCGCTAACTGCGTTGAATTTACTTGCAATAGGCCCGCTATTGACGCGTAAATTCGCCTTGTTTTCACTGAAAATCTCTGGCTAAAGAAAATAAATTTAAATATCATCATGATTCAATACGTTAGTAAATCTCTTAACCAGAGCTCAGGTTAACTAAATTGCGACTCCTGTAAGCTTACAGAGTAATTATATACTCAACTGACATCTAAAAATAAATTCAGTGCTACACTCATAGCTATTCTAAGCCCGTTAACAGCCAACTAAATTAGTCAATTATGAAACAATGCAATCAATGTGGTAAATGCTGTACTAAATACGGCGGTGGTGATTTAAGTGCATCAAAAGAAGAAATTGATTTATGGGAGCTTTTTAATCCTGAAATTTTTGAATACGTTAAAAACAACGAGATTTGGTTCGATCCTAAATCAGGGGTAAGATTAACCACATGCCCTTTTTTAGAACTTGCGCCTAAAAAAGACCCACTCGCTAGAAATATGTACACATGCAGTATCTATCTAGACAGACCAGAAGATTGCCGTCATTACCCTAGCCTAATTTCCGAAATGATTCGCGATGAGTGCGAAATGATTGAGCCTATTGATATAAAAAACCAAACTAGAGCACAAATTAAACTCGATGTGCTAATGATCGACAGCCGTTCATAAAAATAGATAGCACCTATCTATAATACTATAAATCCAATCACTCCTGCTTCATTCAAGTAAGCATGATACGTTATCGCCCGCTACACTATATTTGCTCTGATTCTATACACACTCCCTTTATTTGGGGGAAACTAAGTAGGTTATTTATATGCTCGAACACATAAAAAGAGACTGGCTTTGTAATATTCGTGGCGATGTACTCGCTGGTATTGTTGTGGCGCTAGCCTTAATACCTGAAGCAATTGCCTTTTCTATTATTGCAGGCGTTGATCCAAAAGTTGGCTTATACGCCTCATTTTGCATCGCGGTCATTATTGCCTTTGTAGGCGGACGACCAGGCATGATATCGGCCGCAACCGGCGCAATGGCGCTATTAATGGTGACGCTGGTGAAAGATCATGGCCTTGAATACTTACTTGTTGCTACCTTACTCACCGGCGTACTACAAATATTTGCAGGCTTTTTAAAGCTCGGTGAATTAATGCGGTTTGTATCGCGCTCTGTTGTAACAGGTTTTGTAAACGCATTGGCTATTTTAATATTTATGGCGCAATTACCTGAGCTTACTAATGTTACGTGGCATGTGTATGCAATGACGGCGGCGGGCTTAGGTATTATTTACCTCTTCCCGCACATTCCAGCTATTGGTAAAATTATCCCCTCTCCTTTGGTCTGTATTGTTGTTATTACATTGGTTTCACTGTTTTTAGGGCTTGATATAAGAACCGTGGGCGACATGGGCGATTTACCCGACACTCTCCCTATATTTTTATGGCCAGATGTACCGCTAACACTTGAAACGCTGCAAATTGTTTTACCCTATTCAATTGGTCTTGCCGTTGTGGGCTTACTTGAGTCGATGATGACCGCAACTATTGTCGATGATTTAACCGATACAACGAGTGATCGTAATAAAGAGTGTAAAGGTCAAGGTATTGCAAACATTGGTGCCGGTTTATTTGGCGGTATGGCCGGTTGCGCTATGATTGGTCAATCAATTATTAATGTTAAGTCCGGCGGACGTGGGCGACTCTCAACTTTTACTGCCGGTTTGTTTTTAATCATCATGGTGGTATTTTTAGATGAATGGCTGCGCTTAATCCCTATGGCAGCATTAGTTGCGGTAATGATTATGGTATCGATTGGTACATTCTCGTGGGCATCGGTTAAAGATTTAAAAAAGACCCCCCTTTCGTCAAATGTAGTGATGATTTCCACTGTTATTGTGGTTGTTGCTACGCATAATTTAGCGATTGGTGTTTTAGTTGGCGTGTTGCTAGCCACCTTGTTTTTTGCCAATAAAATTGGCCGTTTTATGCTCGTTAAAACCAAGCATGATGAAAGCAGCGATCAAATAATCTATGAAGTCGTTGGCCAAGTATTTTTTGCCTCCGCTGAGCAATTCATTGCGTCGTTCGATTTTAAAAATGCGGTTACCAACGTGATTATTGATTTAACCCATGCCCACTTTTGGGACATAACGGGGGTATCGTCTCTTGATAAAGTGGTTATTAAGTTTAGGCGAGAAGGTGCAACGGTTAACATTATTGGGATGAATAGCGCAACCGAAACCGTTATCGATAAATTTGGTGTACATAACAACCCTGAAGAAGTTGAAAAACTACTTGGCGGACATTAAGGAGCATGTAATGACTAAAATAATTACCTACGTGGATGGCTCAGCCATAACTAAAAATGTAACTGAAGCCGCTATTTGGGCTTCAAAAAAGTTAAATAAACCCATTAGTTTTGTTCATACAATTGAAAAAAAACAGCAAACTAATATTGGCGACTACTCTGGTAGCATTGGCTTAGGTGCCCATTCAATTTTACTTGAAGAAATGACCAAGCTTGACGAACAGCGCTGCAAAGTGAGTTTAAAAATGGCTGACGAATTATTGCACTTTGTAAGCGAGCATGCAAAATCGGCAGGTATCACCGATTTTGAATTAATTAAGCGCCACGGTGATTTACTCGATGCCGTTATAGACTTTACAGATGATACGCGCCTTATTGTTATTGGCCAAAATGGTGCGGGGCATAGTAATAGCCTAGCGGTACTTGGCTCACACATAGAAACCTTAGTGCGCAATGCAACTCAACCTATTTTGCTTATTCCTGAAACATTTAAACAGCCTAGGTCATTTATGATTGCTTACGATGGCCGTGAAACTGCCGATAAAGCGCTGCAACAAGTAATTGAGGGCGGCTTATTGCATGGCTTACATTGTCATTTAGTGAGTATTAAAAATAACGAAAAAGACCTTGAAGAAAAGTTTGTTAACGCGCAGTACACACTCACCAGTATGGGTTTTGAGGTGTCGGCCAGCTTTTTAGAAGGCAATATTTTTGACTCGTTAATACGATACAAAGAGCAAAATAATGTAGGTTTAATTGTAATGGGCGCATTTGGGCATTCTAAACTAAGGCAATTTTTTGTAGGCAGTAACACCACCAAAATGCTTGAAAATAGCGATGTACCCATCGTAATTTTAAAATAATACATAAAGGGGGGTTATCGTTTGCAGTTAAACTTGTAGTGCTGCTCCCCTGTACCAAAGCACCTCACGAATAACCTGTAAAACAGATCGTTAATTTGATCCCAAAACCCCTATCTAAAGTTAATTTATGAAAAGTAAATTATTTCTGCATTATAAAAATAATCAACTACAATCAGTTAATGGCTTGTTATGTAAAATTTGGCGTAAGAAGATGATTTAACCGAAGTTATACTAAGGCCTGTTGACCTTTGAGGATTAATATTTGTTCTATATAGGCTCAGTCTTACCTAAAGGCCAAACAGACGGCTGCAAATGCAACCCCGAAAGATAAACAAGCACGAATGTAAAAACCATCCTTTGGTGCCGCAATTAGCTTTAAGCTTAAATGCTAAAAATCAATACGCCTTATTACATTTAAAGGAATTTAGATGCCTAATACAAAAAGCTATATTGAAACAACGCCATTATTAAATGACAAGCAAAAGAGTGTTTTTTTTGATAGTGAGATTCAAAAAAGCTTAGATAATTTCATAGAGCTAGTTATTAAAATTTTTGACGCTACAGCATGCTCTGTCCTAGCAAGCCCAATTCAAACCCCAATAGAATTATGCCAACGTGGCTCAAAAATAACGTTAACTAAAGACGACTTAAAAAACAGTTCAAATACCACAGTAAATATAAACTCCAATATATTAAGAGTTGTTACGCCTATTAATTTGCCCTCACATGTTCAATTTGGCTGGATAGTATTTGAGCGTCAAAGTGATATCGCCTTTACAGAAAAAGAAAAATCAATATTCTCTACGTTAAAAAATGGCTTAATAAATCAATTAGCTCAGCGACGTCGCCTACTTGAGGCAACGGATAATGTCGAACTTCAATTAATGATTTCCGAGCTAAATAAAGATTTAGTCTGCATAAAAGATGAACATTTTAAAATAGTGTATGCAAATGATGCATTTAAGAATATGTACCCTGAGAATATGCAAAACAACATCATCGACTGCACTACTGTTGAAAATTATGAAGATGATAAAGCTAAAAATTTTTTAGCCCAAGACAAAATAGCTCTGCATTGCGGTTTTAGCCAAATAGTCGAAAACCTCTGTAGGCCAAACGGTTCAAGCTTTACCGCTGACACAGTCAAGCGGCGTTTTGAGGATAGATTAGGCAATTTATATATTCTTACGGTCAGTAAAGACATAACTAAAAAAGAGCAGTTAATCAATAAAATAGAAGCAGCACAGAGTGAACTCGATGAGTTTACAAGTATTGCTTCTCATGACTTAAGATCGCCATTAAATGCAATAAAACGTTTACTAGAGTGGATTTCAGATGATTGCAAAGACATGCTTCCCAAAGAGCACCTTGAAAACTTTCAGCTAGTCATAAATCGTACTAATAGAATGCAGGTGTTATTAGAAGATCTACTGAGCTATTCGAGAATAAATGGTTGTGATGGTACGCTGGCAAATATATCTTTAGACGCTATCTACTTTGATATCAAAGAGTTATTGGACCTCCCAAAAACACTCACCGTTAATATTAACGCGAATAATCAATTAATAACCATACCTGTTATCCCTTTTAAAATCGTAATTTCAAATCTTATAGGTAATGCCGTTAAGCATAATGATAAAAAAAATCCTATTATTGATATTTCGTTACTCCCCGATGAAAATTACTATGTTATTGAAATAAAAGATAATGGCCCAGGAATAGAACCTAAATACTTTTCTCTCATTTTTAAATTATTTCAAACTTTACAATCTCGTGATGACGTAGAGGGCAGCGGTATTGGGCTGTGTATCGCAAAAAAGCATATTATGAATTACGGCGGCAAAATCGAAGTAACTTCTGATGGAAAACTTGGCAGTACATTTACTGTTTACTGGCCTAAAAAATGATTTTATTTAGAGCACATTGAGGTACTTATGTATATATTAATAGTTGATGACGACTTAGTAGATCGAAAATTAATTAGAAAAATGCTGATTTCCGATGGTGCTCAACTTCATGACATTACTGAGGTAACGTGTGTGCTTGATGGCTTTCAAGCCATTGAAAAAACTTATTTTGATGTAATACTACTCGACTACAATATGCCTAAAGAAGACGGTATTGAAATGCTTATCGAAATGCGAGCAAAACCTAAACTTGGCAATACTGCAATTATTATGATCAGCTCCTCTGAAAACTCAAGCGTAGCAATTGAATGTATAGAGGCCGGAGCTCAAGACTTTTTACCCAAAGGTGATATAACGCGAAGCAGCTTAAATAAAGCACTTATATACGCAAAAAAACGTTTTGAAGCGGAGCAACGTATGCACGACAGCTACCTCGCTGTAAAATATATGGCAGAAAGAGATCAGCTTACGGGGCTATCCAACCGATACCATTTTGAAGAAGTTTTAAAAGTAATGATCGCGAATAATAAACGAACTAAAAACTGTGTTGCGCTATTAGCTTTAGATTTAGATAACTTCAAAAATATAAACGATACATTAGGGCACAACATTGGCGATGAAATATTAATACAAACGGTAACTAGAATAAATAATTGCCTGCGACGCGATGAAGGCTTTGCTAGACTCGGGGGAGATGAATTTGCCGTTATAATCGGCGGTATTTGCAATATAAATCAAATTGGTATGATAGCAAACAGAATACTGGCTAAAGTCTCTGAGCCTTTTGTATATAATGGTATAGCTATTAACTGTAGTGTCAGTATTGGCAGTGCAGTATACCCAAATGACGCAATTGAAGCACACGAATTACTAAAGTGCGCTGACATTGCTATGTATCGTTCAAAACAAAGCGGGAAAAGTAAAATTAGTTTTTACAAAGCACAATTTCAATACGAATTTAGCCGCCGCGTCGATATTCAAAATAGTATTAAACATAATCTAGAGAAAAAGAATTTTCGGCTATTCTATCAACCTGTTTTTTGTTCAAAAACTCAAAGAATATCAGGAGTTGAAGCGCTGATCCGCTGGCCAGACACCGAGGTTAGTTATACCCCTGACGAGTTTATTCCTATCGCTGAGGAATGTCGACTAATAGAAGCCCTTGGCGAATGGATTATTTCTACTGCTTTAGAGCAGCTATCAGCTTGGCAACAAAGTTACCAAATGCCATTAACGCTATCAATCAACATATCACCGGTGCAGTTACAAAAAGACACACTATTAACGTATTTATTAGCCGCCGTAGAAAAAAACGATATAAAAGTATCTAATGTTATTCTTGAAATAACTGAAACTGCTTTTATGGAGGACAGCAAAGAGGTTATTGATATATTAAATACGCTGTCGAATAATGGCTTTAGAATTGCTTTGGATGATTTTGGCATGGGCTACTCATCCATATCTCACCTGATGTCCTACCCAATTGACATAGTAAAATTAGATAAAAGCATACAACCATTGGATGATAATAATGATAAACGATTAAAAATAATTGAAGGATTATCGTTAATGCTCAAAGCACTGGATTTTTCTGTTGTGGCTGAAGGTATTGAAACCCCAACGCAACATGCACTTTGCAATACATTGGGAATTGATTACTTACAAGGGTTTTTATTTGCAAGGCCGATGCCTGCACACGAAATAAACCTGTTGCTTCAAGGTCAATAGGTCAATAGGTCAATAGGTCAATCAAACTTAGTAACTTCATAAAATTAAAGTAACGAATTATTGATAAAAACTCATTCAACTTTCAACTAAATGGTTACCGATAACGGTCAATACTTTTTCTTTTAGATCTTCAGCTTGAAAATCTCCTTTGACTAAATAGCCTTTAACAAAATCATATGCCATGATTATCTCTTTTTCTTCTTCTCTTTCAGATGAGCTAAACATCATAACCACACAGGAGCTTATTTCTATTATTTTTCTCAGTTCAGCAAACTCTTCTAAAAATTGCATCCCGTTAACTCTTGGCATATTGATATCTAAAAAAATTAAAATGGGAGGAAAATCGCCTGGATATTCTTGTCTGTTAGCTTCATAATTTTCTAAAAATTCTAACGCTTCTTGTCCATCATTTTTCTCAAAAATAGTGAGTTCCAAATTAGCTTCTTTTATTAGTCTTTTAAGGATATAGCGGTCGACCTCGTTGTCATCAATAATTAATATAGGTGGTTTGGTTTTTTTCATTTTAGTGTATCCATCGGTATTATTATTTTAAATGTAGTCCCTTTATTAGAACTTTGTAATGAAATTTCTCCGTTTAAGTACTCAACATGTTTTTTTACAAGTGCCATCCCAAGCCCTGAACCGCTACTGGTTTCAACATGAAATCGTTTAAACATATCAAACACTTCACTCTGATGCTTCTTCGGTATTCCGATCCCATTATCAGTTACAATAATAATAAGCTGTTGCAGCTCATCGTGTATATCACAGTTAACGAAGGGTGAAGCGTTATCTCGGTCGTAATATTTCAATCCGTTTGATATTAAGTTTTCAATAATTTGGGCAAAGCGCGCCTTTTCTGACCTAATTGGTGTTGATAGATTAACACTGGTATTTAGAGTACATGGATTATCCTTCATCAACCAAGTTAACCGCTCTTTCATATCAATAAATATTTGCTCAAAATCAATGAAATCTTTTTCTTCATTGCCTATTTCGGCCTTGGCTAATAATAAAATATCAACAACCAGAGTTTCTAATTTTTCCATCTGCTGATAAATAATGCGTGCGTTATTGCTTGCTTCCTCAATGTCCCCTGCTTTGATATCTTGAATTACAAATTGAGCCAACGATTTAGCGCCCGATAACGGTGATTTAAGATCATGAGATGCCCGATAAGCAAACTGTGCAAGCTCATCATTTGCTTGTTGGAGTGAGGCTGTCTGGCTATTTACAATCGCTTTTAGCTCAAGACTGCTCTCGATGTTTAAAATCTCACTTTTGATTCGGTGCCTAGCCGCAATGACTAGTGCTTTTAATTCTCCACTCGTCTTCTTATCAAGCTCATCATCCAAATTAATATTATCTTCAGGTTTACTTAATAAAAGCTTGGTTAAATTACGAATAGAACTTGATATGGTGCGCGATAGATAACTTATAAAAATAATATTAAAAAGAGATATTATTAAAACCAGTGGTATTAAAGTCATTAATATAAACGACACCGTCTTTCTGATTGGTTCCTCAAACACCTCCGAATGTTGATTAAAACCATCAAGTGCCGCATTCATACTGATTAAAAAATCGTCTTTATTAAGCCTGTCGTTTTTATACTGCTGAACAAGCAGTAATGCACTATCAGCAATTTTAATGTCATCTTCGCAAATCGTTATTGCTTGATCGGTTTTAATTACTTTCATTATAATGCGATTCAAATGATTTATTTCATTTAAGCAATCAATAGGTTGCTGCTTAATTGCTAATATATCTGATTCTATGGTTTGTATATCTACAGGGGCATCACTTGCTATTTTTCTAACGGATTTTGTTAACTGATTAATATACTTTAAATGAAGAAAATTAAGCTGATGAAACTTAGCCCCTTTCGCTATCTCAAAAGCAGAAAAAACCGTAATGCTTATTTCAAACGTAGTCAACAGCACAATTAGCATCAGCTTGTTAGAAATATTCATGAATTACTAAACCTATTTTAATTATTAGTCGATGGTTTACTGCTATGACATCATATTTATCATCGCTTTTTGGGGTCTGTTGGCCTTTACGGATTAAAACTTGTTCTGTCTAGGGTGAGCCCAAAAGGCAGCACATGTTTGGCATATGTGCTGCCTTATCACCAATTTATAAGAAATCACCCGATAGGCGCTACCTTGTCTAAAAACCAAACATTATGCTGTAAATTCAACCCAGAAAGATAAACATGTCTAAGTATTAGGTATAGCAGGCATTACTTTTTTTGCTAGGCGGGGTATTAATTTGACCTGTACCCTAGATAATAAATCTATTTCAAGTTGCTAGTTTCAGCACTAACTGTATTGAATTTATTTATGATACTAATTCGCTCAATTAAGTGTTCTATTTTTAGGTAAGAAAATCGTGTCGATAGCAATGCAAGAATTTCGTTATTTAGTTGTTATCACTAATTGCTTCTGCATTGCTCTACCCTTTACATACAGCCGCTATAAATAACTTTAATAATATGAGTTGGTGATTTACTTATTTAAAATGATCATGCTTTCAATAAATAATATTAAAACCCGCAGCCTTACGAAATATGTTCTAAACGAAGCTAGACTGTATGTATAAGTTCAACTTAAGCTTTGATCATTGCTAATTTTTTTTCTATCTGATCTTGGTAAAACTTATTGTCATTGCGCCTATCAAAAGCCTCTGCAATCTCTAGCGCTTTACTATAAAAATAATCAAAAAGAGCTTGAGGATTATAATTCCCACTTTCATTAAATAGCTCAAAACTTTTAGGCATAGCTAATAGTAATGACGTTTTACCATCTAAGTGTACTGATTTTAACAACATAGAAACACCAATAAAATATTGATAGTGGCCTCGTTGGTCTATATTTTTAAAAAGCCAATCGTAATGATTAAGTACTCTATCCATGCCAGTTTCAATCAACTGATGAATAGCACAGTATTGTATTTGTAAGCCAATTTGATGCAAAAACTTTGAGTTATCACGAACTAATTGATATCCAGATGTTAGAAGCATTTTCCCTAAATCAGCGTTGCCTAATCGACTTGCACTAATAAGCAGCTCAGGTAAAGTTAGATGGGGTACTTCGGCACAGCTTTGACTGCCTTGGAGCAGTGGGAGCGCAGCATTCACAGCTTCTGAATCTCTATTTAAAGCTACAAGCAACACCACCATAAAGTGAACTTCACAGGCTGCGCAATCAGCAAAGCGATCATTTTCTAATCCTTGGCTAACTTGCAGCTGTTGAAGGCTTTTTTCGAGTTCACCTGTACTTAAATACAGTTGAGCATTCATATAATGTACAGGCCTTAAACTATACCCAGCTTGCGTATAATGCCGCTGCATATTATCCATTAACAGCTCTAACTTCGAACGACTGATAGAATGAAAACCAATTGCACAGTCAATTACATATTTATATTTCCACAACATATTAGCCAAAGGGAACTGCTCTGGAAATTTTTCACATTGCGCAATACACCAACCGAAATTTACCAATGCCTTTTCTGGATGTCCCGCAAAAGCGGCATCTTCAATTAAAGAAACACGAGATTTATATTTCAGCTCAATGTCATTACTCTTATCTGCCAACAAAATAGCTTGCTCACCTAGCTTGATCTTAATGGGATCACCGTCTTTTAAACGGCTAGCTTCGAGCATTAATTCATTTACAGTGCTCATATCATTTTCCTTAAATAATGGCTTAATGTTGAGTGTAACTATTATCTTGAAAAGTTAAACTGGTTGTCATCATCGATATCAGACCCGAGTTCAAAATATCCATTTCATTTTCGTTTAATGGAAAATGCCCCATTAAAAGAGATTGTACATAAATTATTTTTAAGCACTGCTGCAACTTAGATAAATCTTTACAATGAATTAGTGATGTAATTAGCTCATGGTTTGCATTTAAACATAATTCAGAAAACATGTAGCTTTCTATTGGTTTTGTTACAGTATCAATAATGTCAGACCATAATTCATCACTTTCAACTTGATTTATTTTTGCACTTTTTACAAAGTATTGCTTTTCACAACTAATATAAAGTGAGGGTACTTGCTCTGGTTGGAATTTTTTAACACTTATATTAGGACAAATCTCACTCATGGCCGTTTTTGCCTTATTTATGAAATCAGCTAACTGATAAGGATCTATCTCAGTCTCCTCAAGTTGCCCAACTAAACTTTGCGGATCTAATATCTCTATTTTGATTTTACTGAGGTGTGCATATAAATTTAGTATTTCAGTACAATAAGAATATCCAGCATTGATCAAACACTCTTGCTTTGCACCCGATATTTGAGCAAACTGACGGAAACTATCTACACTTTCAACGTAGGTGATATTTTTATATTTTTCAATGTATTGACCTAAAGTCATGCTTCCTAAATTTGTTTCGAACTTAAGAAAGGGAGATATTTTCAAACAAAAATAATGATTGTCTAAAACGAGTGATTTTAACGCCATTTGGTGACAACTAACAAAATGCTGAAACTTATTGGGTTCATTTTCAGCTATATTCACAAGGTAACTTATTAATTGCTCGCCAAGCTCTTCTTTGGCTTCGAGTAATGTTGCATCCTCATACAAAGCCTCTCGAGAGGCTGTTGGCCTCAAATCATCTGCATTAATTATCGTACGCACAAAAAAAGCCCAATCAGGTAAAATATTTTGAGCACTTTTAGTTAGTCGCATCCCTTTCAAGTGAATCATGTGCTTCTGTTGGTGCTCTGTGGTCGCATGCGAAATAATATAACCCAGTCCTCGCACCTTGCCTGCTTTCGTTTTCAACGCGAGAGTGTCAAAAAAAGGACCTCGAAAATATTTTTCACCTATTAATATTGCTCTATCAACAAATTCATTTTTTGATAAACTCCCCCAATGCCAAGGTGGCTCTAAAGGATTTATTCGAACATTACTTTGTAAAGTAGTATTCAATGTAATCTCATAAGGTAAGTAGCTTGCATAATATTGCATCCAATGCCGCAGTGAAGCATCAGTAAAATAGTCTTCCCCTTCTGTCTTAGCTGTTAATATTACACGAGTCCCTATTTCCATCTGTTGTTCAATTTCATCTAATTGATAAGTGCCATCCGGATTTCCTTGCCACTGAAACACTCTATCTTTTTGCTTTATACTTCGTGTTTGTAGGCAAATGTTATTTGAAACCATAAAACAGGCCAGCAAGCCAATACCAAACTGACCAATATAGTCATGAGCTTTTTTATTTAATAATTCTTTCTTAGATGATTCGCCTATAACAGCTAAAAACTGATGTATTTCAGCTTCAGTTAAACCACTTCCATTATCTTCTATAACGAGTTGTGGTTGACTGTGTGTTAACGTTTTTGGGAGTAACGTTATACTAATTTTACCCTCTAGATTATTTTGTGACTCACCGTAATTATATCTTGCTGAAATTGCATCCGTGCTATTTTGTAATAACTCTCGAATAAAAACATGGGGGCCGCTGTATAAATGCTTCGATAATATATCTATAATGCCCGATAAGTTTACCAAAAACCTTTTTTCAACACTGTCTACTGAAGTTGTCATATTCATCCTTAAATTTCTAATATCTCACTTATCAATAAAGCTACGATTTTTAATAAGACGTAACTCAATAAACAAGCTTGTTTTGTACTAACCAACTTAAATATGGGATTTATTTAACTAGAATAAAATAGCTCTCTTTTTAAAGGTTTTTATACCAAATCGATCTTTACGGTTATTCATGTAAAGCACTACCTTGACCGTTTATAAATAAAAATATCACAGTATGAAAAACCATATTCGGGTTAAAAACACATATGAATTATAAATCAAAAATATAAAGTAAAAAAATAAGCAAAAATACTATCACTATAGGCGTGACTAAATAGAATAAAATATTAGTCAAAACTTTATATTTTTCTCTAAAACGGATAGTACTTTGAAAAATCGAGTCTAATAACGGAAATGTGAATTTTGAACGAAATAAAATAAATAATATAAGGTATATTTCAAGCTTGACTCGGAACCAATATTGCTCTGGGTTATCCGAAAGCGTTACACTCGGATGGCTTTTTATCCCAAGAGAAACACCGGTTATTAAAGCCGATAACGGGAGTAACGCAAAAATTAGAGCAACAGATAAAATAGTTTTATCAATTGAACTTCTTTTTTTAATTAGTTTTTTCATTAACATTATACAATTTACATAAGTATGAGAGTTCTTTGAAAATAAAAACTCGCGTCTTGACGAAAGTGTGATTACTCCCGAAAAGCACAAACTCCAAATACACTCTACCTACGAGTTCTTTATAGAGGCAAGTTACATCCTGTTACTCAATTTTACTTACTTGCACAGGGACGTAGGCCATTAGAGTAGTGCAGGAACAGTTAACAACTCCACACAATAAAAACATTTTAGCTAGCCTAAAAAAGTCACCGTATTATAACGTGATGCTAAAATAGATTATAGTTTACCGATTTACTCAGTAAACTATTAAATCAATTTTTCACTTAATCATTTTCACAAGATTCTAAACCAACCCTATAAGTTGATACGATACCAGAACCACTGTGCTTGTGAAGCGCAGTAAAAGCTTTGTAGCTTGGTTTATAAGAGACAGAATAGTTCATATTTAATTGTGAACCATAATTACCACAACAATTTGCACTTACTGATGCATCCTGATTGACAATTTTAAAGTCTTCCAATTTATGAGTTTTAGCAAAAGCTAATAACTGTTCCGTTTTTTCTTTATATAAAGTACCTACATCGACATCCTCCAACGACTTGATATTTTCCATATAGCTAAGTGACGCAATATCTCTTATTTTGCACGTTTCTTCTGTCGTTGAATCTGTTGCAAATACCAAGGTTGGAGCTGTAATAAGTAATAATGGGAGAAGGGCTTTCATAATGACATCCTATGTAATTAAATTTCCGTGATTAAATTTCGTATAAAACTGATTTTTAGTAATAATATATTTAAAAATCAGTAAAATATTACCAGCAACGTTTTTTCTATTCAATACTTTTAAATGTAATCAATTTTTTAATATAGCCATTTAATACCGTATATTTAGCAAAAACATATTAAGGTCACCTAGTTTGAGCAGATATCACGCCTCTTGCCTACATCCGTGTAGGGAACAAAAAGTAATGGCGTCTGATCACAATATTATTCGGGAACCCTTACAACCCCTTCCATTAATACTCGTGCACTGCGGCTCATGCTTGCCTTAGTAACTAGCCAATTACCTGCAGTATTTTTAGCTTCAGCACCTACTTTTAGGGTGCCCGACGGGTGACCAAAGTTAACTTCACTCAATGCGCCGCCACCAGCGGCTATATTTACGAGTGTGCCTTCAATTGCTGCGGCAGTGCCAATAGCTACAGCGGCTGTGCCCATCATGGCATGATGTAGTTTACCCATCGACATTGCGCGTACTAATAAGTTGATATTGGCAGCCTCAATAATTTTACCGCTAGACGCTTTGTAATGTAAAGGCGCTGCAACAAACGCAACCTTTGGTGTATGTTGGCGAGCTTGCGCTTCATTTATATTAGTAATTAAGCCCATTTTAACGGCGCCATAAGCACGAATGGTTTCGAGCTTTTTAAGCGCTGCAACATCGTTATTTATATCGTCTTGCAGCTCTGTGCCAGTATAATTAATATCAGCGGCGTTAATAAATATGGTAGGAATACCTGCATTTATCATGGTTGCTTTTAAAGTACCAACACCCGGTACTTCTAAGTCATCAACTACGTTGCCTGTTGGAAATAACGCGCCATCGCCATCAGCAGGGTCAATAAATTCAAGTTTTACTTCAGCTGCTGCAAATGTAACGCCATCGAGCTCAAAGTCGCCGGTTTCTTGTACTTCGCCATTTGTCATAGGGACATGCACTAATATGCTTTTTTTAATATTAGCCTGCCACACGCGCACAATAGCAACACCGTTATTAGGTACTCGGTTTTTATCGACCAAACCATTACTAATGGCAAAAGCACCGACTGCTGACGTTAAGTTGCCGCAGTTACCGCTCCAATCTACAAAAGGTTTATCTATAGCCACTTGACCAAACAAGTAATCAACATCGTGTTCGGCTTGCTCACTTTTACTTAAAATGACGGTTTTACTGGTACTTGATGTAGCACCGCCCATGCCATCTGTTTGCTTAGCATACGGATCGGGGCTGCCAATAACGCGCAGTAATAAATTATCGCGCGCCTCGCCTGCTACTTGAGCAGGCTTTGGCAAATCAGTTAAATTAAAAAATACACCTTTACTGGTGCCGCCACGCATATAGGTTGCAGGCACTTTAATTTGCGGTTTAAACATAATGCTTGCCCTTATGCAGATTGTGTTGCTTCTAAAAAGTCTTGTGCAAAGCGTTGTAACACACCGCCAGCTGCGTAAATAGAAAGCTCTTCTTGGGTGTCGATACGGCACTTCATAGGCACAGTGAGTACTTCACCCTCTTTACGGGTAATACTTAAATTAACGGTAGCACCTGGTTTTAAATCACCCGCTACATCGTACGTTTCACTACCATCTAGCTCTAGAGTTTTACGCGTTGTGCCTGCTTTAAACTCAAGCGGTAAAACCCCCATACCAATTAAGTTAGTACGGTGAATACGCTCAAAACCTTCTGCTGCTATTACTTCAACGCCGGCAAGCCTTACACCTTTTGCTGCCCAATCGCGCGACGAACCTTGGCCGTAATCGGCACCGGCTACAATAATAAGCGGTTGTTTACGCTCCATATACGCTTCGATTGCTTCCCACATACGTGTATTAGTGCCTTGTGGCTCTAATCGTGCGTACGAACCTTGCTTAACATTGCCGTTTTCATCAAGCACCATTTCATTAAGTAGTTTTGGGTTTGCAAAGGTTGCACGCTGCGCTGTTAAATGATCGCCCCGGTGCGTTGCGTACGAGTTGTAGTCTTCCTCTGGGACGTTCATTTTGGTCAGGTATTCGCCAGCAGCACTACTTGCCATAATTGCGTTTGATGGCGATAAATGATCCGTTGTAATGTTATCGCCAAGAACTGCAAGCGCACGCATACCGGTCATTGTGCGCTCACCCGCAAGTGCACCTTCCCAATAAGGAGGGCGACGAATGTACGTACTTTCTGGGCGCCAGTCGTAAAGTGGGTCGTTATCTTCACCGTAATCTACGGTTAAATTAAACATCGGCTCGTATACTTTCCTAAATTGCTCTGGCTTAACGCTTTGCTTAATTACTGCATCAATCTCTTCGTCAGACGGCCATAAATCTTTAAGCGTAATATCGTTGCCTTGTTGATCTTGCCCTAGTATCCCTTTTTCAATATCAAAGCGAATAGTACCTGCAATGGCGTACGCAACAACTAAAGGAGGTGACGCTAAAAATGCTTGCTTAGCATAAGGATGAATACGCCCATCAAAGTTACGATTGCCCGAAAGCACCGCTGTCGTGTATAAATCGCGATCGATGACTTCTTTTTGAATAACAGGGTCAAGGGCACCGCTCATACCGTTACACGTTGTACACGCAAAACCAACAATGCCAAAGCCAAGTTGCTCAAGCTCTGTTAATAGGTTTGCATCTTCAAGGTATGATTGCACCGCTTTTGAGCCCGGTGCTAATGAGGTTTTAACCCAAGGTTTGCGCGTTAAGCCTTTTACATTTGCGTTACGGGCAAGGAGTGCAGCGGCAATTACATTGCGCGGATTACTGGTATTGGTACAGCTAGTAATAGCCGCAATAATACATGCGCCGTCTGGCATTAAGCCCTCTTCATTTTCAACGACACCCGAAATACCTTCTTTTGCTAAATCGCTTGTCGATACACGGCGGTGTGGATTAGATGGACCGGCAATATTGCGCCCCACGCTTGATAAATCAAACGTAAGCACACGCTCGTATTTTGCGGTTTTTAAGCTATCGCTCCAAAGGCCTGCCGTTTTTGCGTAGTTTTCTACAAGGGCAATTTGTTCTTCTTCGCGACCTGTTAAACGCAAGTAATCTATAGTTTTATCATCGATATAAAACATGGCTGCAGTTGCGCCAAATTCAGGTGTCATGTTCGAAATAGTTGCTCTGTCGCCAAGTGTAAGCGCATCGGCACCTTCACCGTAAAACTCTAAATAAGTAGATACAACACGTTGTTCGCGTAAGAATTCAGTAATAGCCAGCACAATATCGGTCGCGGTAATACCGGGTTGGCGCTTACCTGTTAGTTCTACACCGACAATATCAGGTAAGCGAATATAAGAAGCACGGCCAAGCATAACACTTTCAGCTTCAAGCCCGCCTACACCCACAGCAATAACGCCCAGCGCATCGACATGTGGCGTGTGGCTGTCGGTACCTACTAGTGTATCTGGGAACGCAATGCCATCTCGGTTTTGAATAACCGGCGACATTTTTTCAAGATTAATTTGATGCATAATGCCGTTACCCGGTGGAATAACATCAATATTTTTAAACGCAGTTTTAGTCCAGTTTATAAAGTGAAAGCGGTCATCATTGCGTCTGTCTTCAATGGCGCGGTTTTTTTCAAATGCATCAGGATCAAAACCGGCATGCTCTACCGCTAGTGAATGATCAACTATTAACTGAGTGGGTACCACTGGGTTCACTTTTGCTGGGTCACCGCCTTTGGCTGCAATTGCATCACGAAGCCCTGCTAAATCAACAAGTGCTGTTTGCCCTAAAATATCGTGGCATACTACGCGCGCCGGATACCACGGAAAATCTAAATCTTGCTTGCGCTCAATTAGCTGATTAAGTGCATCGGTTAACATGGCAGGGTCGCATCGGCGTACTAGGTTTTCGGCAAATACACGTGATGAATAAGGTAGCGTGGCGTATGCACCTGGCTTAATTGCATCTACGGCTTCTTGCGTATCGTAGTAGTCGACATTTGAGCCTGGTAAGGGTTTACGGTATTGGGTGTTATTAATTATGGTCATAATAAATTCGCTAATTGGTGACGGTGTTTGCTCACAGCTAGCGTGTTTAATGAAAAGTTTGAGAAAAACTGCTCGCTAGTGGCTATGTGCAATAAAAAAGTGAAAAGTGAGCACATGCGTGCTCACTCATTTTTTAACGTGACTCTATTGGTGTGTAACTACGTGCATCGGGCCCTGTGTAATCGGCACTTGGGCGAATAATACGGTTGTTAGCGCGTTGCTCTTTTACATGCGCAGTCCAACCAGTAACACGGCTCATTACAAATATTGGCGTAAATAACTTAGTCGGAATATCCATAAAGTGATAAGCAGATGCATGGAAAAAATCGGCATTACAAAACAGTTTTTTCTCGCGCCACATAATCTCTTCACAACGAACCGACACAGGGTAAAGCACGGTATCGCCCACCTCTGCCGCTAGTTTTTCAGACCATTTTTTAATAATTACATTACGTGGATCCGATTCACGATAAATGGCATGGCCAAAGCCCATAATTTTGTCTTTACGTGCAAGCATGCCCATGACTTCTTGTTCGGCATGTTCAGCGCTTGTGAAACCTTGGATCATATCCATAGCTGCTTCGTTAGCACCACCATGAAGTGGACCACGCAGCGTACCAATCGCACCAGTTACACAAGAATGAATATCCGAGAGTGTTGATGCACACACACGACCCGTAAAGGTAGAGGCGTTAAATTCATGCTCTGCGTATAAAATTAGTGATACGTTCATCACTTGTGCAAATAAATCACTAGGTGCTTTGTCATGTAACAGTGTTAAAAAATGTGCGCCAACAGAGTCGTCATCTGTTTGTGTTTCAATGCGTACACCATCGTGTGTAAAGCGGTACCAGTAACAAATAATACTTGGGAACACGGCAACCATACGATCAATTGCATCGTTGGCTTGGCTAAAATCATTTTCCATTTCAAGGTTACCCAACATTGAGCAACCTGTGCGCATTACATCCATTGGATGCGCGTCTTTAGGAATATTTTCAAGCACGGTTTTAAGTGCATCTGGTAAGCCGCGTAAGCTTTTTAGCTTTGCTTTATATTCTGCCAATTCGCTAGTTGTTGGTAACTCACCGCGTGAGAGTAAAAACGATACTTCTTCAAACTGCGCTTTTTCGGCAAGTTCGCTAATATCGTAACCACAATACGTTAAACCAGAACCACTTTGTCCAACAGTACACAATGCTGTTTGACCAGCCACTTGTCCGCGTAAACCTGCGCCGCCTAATGCTTTATCTACCATGATCTTCTCCTGTCTATAATTTGTGTGTGGTATCTATTTTAATAATTATTATTTGTCAGATTTTGCTGAAAAAAGAGTATCGAGTGTGTTCTCGTACGTGTGATAATCTAAAAAGTCGTAAAGCTCTGCGCGCGTTTGCATATTTTCAATTTGGCTTTGTTGCGAGCCTTCATTTAAAATTGCTGAATACACGTTTAGTGCGGCTTTGTTCATTGCTCTAAATGCACTGAGTGGGTAAAGCACCATTTCAACGCCTACATCGCTTAACTGCTCTTTAGTGTAAATAGGTGTTTGACCAAACTCAGTAATATTTGCCAAAATTGGTACATTAATCGCTTTTGCAAATGCTTGATAATCAGCAAGGTCGTGCACGGCTTCTGCAAAAATAGCATCAGCACCGGCTTCAACACAGGCAGCTGCACGGTCAATAGCGGCATTTAAACCTTCTTTTTGAAACGCATCGGTACGGGCCATAATGTAAAAATCGCTGTCGGTTTTTGCATCAACCGCCGCTTTAATGCGGTCAACCATCTCACCTTGGCTGACAATTTCTTTATTTGGGCGATGCCCGCAACGCTTTTGCGCTACTTGATCTTCTATATGAAAACCCGCCGCACCGGCTTTAGTCATTTCTTTTACTGTGCGTGCAATGTTAAACGCCCCACCCCAACCGGTATCGGCATCAACAAGTAGCGGTAAGTCGCTAGCACCCGTAATACGACGAATATCTTCAAGCACGTTATCAAGGCTCGTCATGCCTAAATCTGGCATACCAAACGAGGCGTTTGCAACACCCGCACCTGATAGGTAAATAGCTTGGTGGCCCATTTTTTCTGCCATCATCGCTGTGTAGGCATTAATAGTACCTACCACTTGTAACGGGCGGTTATTAGCAATAGCGTGTTTAAATTTTAATCCTGCTGACATTACTTTCTCCTCACTTTGAACGGTTGCTACGTGGAGTAACTTATAGTTTTAATCTGTAATTATGACTGTTTAACTGTTTTACTTATTTTTAGCGGCTAAATCGTTTTGAGCTGCTCATACCAATCTGTATGGGTATGAGGTCTATTTAACGATAAGAAAATCGTTCTGTAACTAGGCAATAATTTTTATGTTTAGTGGTTCTAAATAAAAAATTATTAACGACGTTACGGAGCTATTTAATCCGTTAAATTGTTCGAATACTCATATTGATTGGTATACTTCAAATTTGGTTTGAATATTGGCTTGCGATGCGCTTATATGGCGCTTCATAAGCATTTCGGCCAGTTCGCCGTCGTGGTTTTCAATGGCGTTAATAATTGCTAAATGCTCATCAAACGCTTTTGATACACGCGGCCCCACCATGCCCATTTGCACACGGTACATTCTAATTAGTTGATAAAGCTCATTACACAGCAAATGAATTAAATGCGCGTTTTTACTGCCTTGAATAATACGGTAATGAAAATCTAAATCGCCGGCTTCTTGATAGTAAGATTCACCTTCTTTAACACGTTGTGTTTGTAGGTGCTGATTAAGTAATTGCTTTAAGCCTTTTATTTCTTCGGGTTCCATATTGTCGGCAGCCAACCTACATGCCAAACCTTCAAGTGAGCTGCGAACTTGGTATACTTCAATCAAACGCTCAGCGGTAAGGGCAACTACTCGGCAACCTACGTTAGCTTTACGCTCAACAAGGTAGCAACTCTCTAAGCGATTTAACGCTTCTCTAAGCGTTGCACGGCTTACACCATAACGCTTTGCAAGTTCAGGCTCTGATATTTTACTGCCTTGAACTATACTGCCTTCAACAATCTCACGGCGCATATCTACAAATACCTGATCTGATGCGGTAGTAATAGGCGCTTCGTTTAAAAATGTATGTGTCATAATTTATTTTTTAGATTGTCGACAATTAATGCCGCTACTATGTGCTTATTAAAAAACCATGTCAACCCTTAAACCCAACAAAAAGACTAAAAAACGCACTCATTGTCGACACTATTAATCTAAAGCCTTATGAAAACGCTTTTAAAATAGACTAAACCAGGAAAGTGTCGACACTGCAATAAAACTGATGTTACGTTTTTTAGCGCTGAAAATGCGTTATATAAATGCTATTATCGCGCTTTATTTTTATAGTATGAGCCAACGCGTGAACGCCAACACTTTTATTCCTGAGCACTTTATTGATGACGTAAAAACCTATTTACCAGCGCATCTAAACTTAGATGACTTTTTAAATGCGTGTCGCAGGCCACTCAGAAAATCTATCCGCGTTAATACATTAAAAATTAGCATTGAAGAATTTGTAGAACGTGCAACTGAAAAAAATTGGCTGCTAACCCCCGTCCCTTGGTGCAGTGAAGGCTTTTGGTTAGAACGCCCAAGCGATGAAGAGCAAAACCTCGCTCTTGGTAATACTGACTTACATTTAAGCGGTGCGATGTACGTACAAGAAGCAAGTTCAATGCTGCCGCCTATTGCCTTAAAACAAAGTATTGAACTCACAGGCACTCAAAATAACACCGTACTTGATATGGCATCAGCACCAGGCTCTAAAACCTCGCAACTGGCTGCGCTTATGAATAACCAAGGCGTACTAGTTGCAAACGAGCTTTCATCGTCTCGTTTAAAGGTACTTAGCGCAACGCTCAAACGTATGGGGGTTGGTAACTGTGCGCTCTCGCACTTTGATGGCGTTATATTTGGCAACTACATGTTTGAATGCTTTGATAGCATATTGCTAGACGCGCCCTGCTCTGGCGAAGGTACTGTGCGTAAAGACGCCGACGCACTTAAAAATTGGTCAATAGAATCAAACATACAAATAGCCCAAGTCCAAAAAGACTTAATTAAAAGCGCATTTTACGCATTAAAGCCTGGTGGCACCTTAGTGTATTCAACCTGCACACTTACCCCGCTCGAAAACCAACAAGTGTGCGATTATTTACTCAGTGAGTTTGGTGACTATATAGCGCCTGAGTCACTAAGTGATTTATTTGAAGGTGCAAGCAAAGCCACAACTAGTGAGGGCTATTTGCATGTATGGCCGCAAACATTCGATAGCGAAGGCTTTTTTATCGCTAAATTTAAAAAACACGCAAGTTGCGATAACCCAAATCAAACTGTTAAAAAAGGCGCGTTTCCGTTTAACGAGTTTGATAAAAAGCAAAGCGTCGCGTTTATGCAATCGCTTAAAAAGCATTTTGGGTTAACTAACCTGCCTGGCAGCTTAATGCAACGCGACAAAGAACTGTGGTTATTTCCACAAGGGTTTAAAGGCCTACAGAATAAAATTAAGTACGCACGTTTAGGCATTCAAATTGGCATTATTCATAAAAATGGGGTGAGGCTAACACATGAGTTTGCAACTGTATTTGGCAATGAGTGCAAAATTAATGTATTTGCTTTAAGTAACGAGCAAGCAAATGATTATTTTCAGGGTAAAGATATACGCTTAACTGAGGCAACTCAAACAATTGGTGAAGTAGTTTTAACACTGTGTGGGTGCCCTATTGGGCTGGGCAAATGGCAAAAAAATAAGATTAAAAATTCATTACCACGAGATCTGGTACAAAATACACAATTAATCAGCTGGATTTAAAGTAATACTTTTTAATTAAATACAGTTATATCGAAAAATTAGTTATGCTTTATTGAGCAGCTTTACTACACTTTCAAGTACTTTCTTCTTCTCCCTAAAGAATCTAGAAAGTTTTTTTAGTTAACGCTAGACTCAAATTTGAGTCACTTTAAAGCCCAGAGTGCTTATAAGTCTCTGGGCATTTTTTTTGCTTTTATTTACAGTGTACTTTATACAGGTGGGCCGCTCTAACGTCTTCAAACGCATTACCAAATTGAAGTGACAAGCACAATGTAGGGAGTCTATTAACTTGTTTAGCTAAATTAAACACTTCAAAAAAATGGTATCCGTGTTTAACTGCCAAATTTAATTCAGCAACGTATAGCGCTTTAAACTTAGGCGATAAATTTGGCCAATTTATTAAAGCAAGTTGAATGATCCCTAAATGAACACTTAATTTATTTGGCCCAACGGACTTTGCTTGTTGAATATACTCATAAACACGTTCACTGGCCCCTTCTTGATAACTAACAACTTGCGCTAATGCAATCCATGTTTCAGCCCAGCTTTGCCTTAACTCAACTGACTTTAAAAGCGCTTGTTCAGCCTCTTTATAAATTTGCATATTATTGGCTTGCGTAGCTTCAGTTGAATCTTTAAAGGCATTAATAGTTAACATATTTATATGCGCACTTAACTGCCAATAATGTGGGTGCGAAGGTTCTAACTGAGTTGCCAAGGCAATAGCATGTTTTGCATCAGGTAGCCGCGAGTAATCGGCTGGATCAGCAGTCATATGCTGCACAGTATTACGTGCACTGAAGTACCAAGAATTAGCACGCATACTCTGAACACTAAGATAAATGATGCATAAAGTAACCATAGCCAAAATAGCGGCTTGCATCGTCCGATTAAATTTAAAGTTAATCACTAAATAAAGACTCAGTTAAATGCCAAGGGTTAGTTAAAAATAACTTAGTTGCTTTTTCAGAGCCAATTAAATCACTAACAATTTGCTTTGCATTACTTAATATTGGTGGCCTGCGCTTTACTGAATGTGCATCGGTTGCCACATATCTGACTAAATCGGCTTTAAGCATATCTTCGCAAATTTGCTTAGCTTTATCGCCCCAGTGCCCTTCTAGGCTTGATGCCGTTAATTGAAACTCACAACCGAGTTGTTTTAAATGTTCTATATAAAACGGTTTTTCTTGAATATCACGGTTACGCTCAGGATGAGGAATTATTACTTTAATATTTTGTTTTGCTAACCACGAAATAAACTTATCGTAACCTTGAGGTACATGCGAATGGGGTAACTCTAATAATAAATAGTTCACACCTTCAATGTGACCAATAAAAGGGAGTTTATTCGCCATTATTAATGCCATAAGCTCTACATCTAAACGAACCTCAGCAGCGACTGCTAACTTAATCGTGATCCCCGCATTTATAGCATGCGTTTTTAAATTAGCGAGATCATCATATATATGAGAACTCGCATTATTAAAGCGTCCTATATGAATGTGCGGGGTAGCTACCATATGCGTTATACCATCGCTTTGCGCTATTTTTAATAACGCTAAAGCTTCATCTAAATCTTTAGCGCCATCATCAATTCCAGGCAAAATATGAGAGTGTATATCAATCATAAGTTAGCTATCTTTTTGCGGTTGCTCTGGTTGTTGAGAGTAGTCATAGTAATCGTAGTAACCGTGGCTATGCTCATCTTTACTTTTGCTCATATCAACCTTGTTAAGAACAACGCCAGCAACGTGGGCTTTTACTTCAAACAAACGCTCAAGCCCTGCCGTAATAGGCTTAATACGTGTTATATCTGATTTAACAACATAAACTACCGAATCGACACTTTGTGCAATAACCAAAGCGTCACTTACTGCTTGAGTAGGCGGTGTATCGATAATAATATGATCGTACTTCGCTTTTAATACCGTTAATAAATCATCAAACCGTGAGTTAGAGAGTAATTCCAACGGATTACTCGGAATTTGACCACTTGGCATAATAGCAACACCTGACTTTTCATCCATGTGCACACACTCTGCAAACTGCTCTGTACCCATCATTAAATTACTTAAACCAGGATGAAAAACAGGAATATCAAAACGTTTTGCTAAGCTTGGTTTGCGTAAATCAGCATCAATCAATAATACTTTGCCCATCTGGGCAAGCGACATTGCTAAATTAGCAGATGTTGTTGTTTTACCTTCCCCTGGCGACGTTGAAGTAACAGCAATTACTTTATGCGCACGGTCTAAATGAGTAAGTAACAAGCTAGTACGGAATGTGCGTACCGATTCAGCGAAGCGTCTATAGTGATCTTCTAAATACGCATGGATCGGAAAGTAACTATTTTTAGGGATATTGACATGCGGAAGCAGTCCCAGCATGCGCTGCGCTAACTTACTTTCAACATCACTTTTTGTTTTAATCGTATCGTTGAGTGCATCAAATATAAAACTCATTACTACTGCAAAGCCAAAACTTGCAACAAATGCTAATATAACAATTAGTTTTTTATTTGGTTTACTGGGATCTTTAGGTGCATAAGCACGGTCAGTAAAACGGGCTGCCGCTGAACTAAAGTCACTCGTTACTTCCGTTTCTTTAGAGCGCGATAAAAAAGTATTGAAAATATTACGATTCGTTTCTACTTCACGCTTAAGCTGATTGTACTGCGTTTCTTTGCGGGTAATATCTTGATATTCGGCACGAATTTTTGCTAAATCGCGTTCAAGCGCGTTTACTGTGCGGGTAGTCCTGTTAAGCTCTTTTTCAATGCCCGTAATAAGGCCTTTAATTTGCTTATTTAAATTAGCTTTAACCGTCGCAAGCTCAGCCTTTGCTGATATCATTTTAGGGTGTTTTACACCATAAACTTCAGCAAGCTCACTTACTTTTCGCTCAACTAAAACGACCTCACGTTTTACATCTTGTACTACGCGGTGTGATGTAATTTCAGGCATACTACCTAAAAGCTCAATATTATCGTTACCGTATTCATTGATAACGCGATTAATACTTTCTAAGTTATTTTTTGTGGCACGTGTTTCTACCAACTGCTTAGACATTTGTTCAAGTTCTTGCGTTACCAACCCCGCAATACCTTCAATATCAACAAGTTTTTGTTCTTCTCGATAAGCTTGTAAGCGCACTTCAGAGCTATCTAATTGAATACGCAGCTCTGATAAACGCGTATTTAACCAGCTCGATGCCTGCTGAGTAATGCCCATCTTGGCGCGCATTTGGCTTTCAATATAAACTTCCCCCACGGTATTAGCGACAAGTGCTGCAAGTTTAGGATCGCTCGACTCAAAACTAACTCTAACTAGCTGAGTTTTATTTATTGGCGACACACTGAGTCTTGACTTAAAGCCAGCAAGCAAATCAAGCATCTTTCTTTGAGCTTGTTCCTCAGGTGAAAGAAGCACTGTTTCTTTTTTATTTAAAAAAGGTAAGACACTTTTAATCGAACTTTTAAGCTCACCTAACACAGAGGGTTTTGCAATAAAGTCTGTGTGTGACTGTAAGTCCAACTTAGTTATTACTTCACGTGCAATACTATTTGATTTAATAACTTCAAATTGCGTTAAGTAATATTCTTTTTTTGTGGAGTCTAAGCCGTAAATTTCATCAAAGCTAACTGCTTTGGTCTGCTCTGCCTCAATTAATAGTGTGGCAGTTGCCGTATACTTAGGTATTAAAGTTAAAGTAACCATAATAGTCAAAAGCGTAACAACTGTCGCAAAACCTAAAATACGCCATTTAGCGCGTTTAATAACATTAAGGTATGCACCTAAATCAATAACTTCATCGTTATTGCTAGGCTTATCGGATATATGATTCATTTTGTAATTGCCTTTAAACTGCTTTAAAACAAGCGTTGTTCTATTTTTATGGTATCGCCCGCTGCAATTTGGCTATTCAAGCTGCCTTTTTGTTGCTGCTCTTTAGTTTGTTCTTTAAAAATGTATATTTTATCAACCGAAGCACGCTCAGTTAAGCCTCCGGCTAACGCAATTGCTTGGTTAACCGTCATAGCAGGTTGATAAGGATAGGCACCAGGTTCTTTTACTTCGCCATGAATATAAAAAGGTCGATACTCTATTACCTGTGCGTATACATTAGGGGTAACTAAATAATCAGGATGTAAACCGTCACTTATTACGTTTTCAACTTGTGAAGGATTCAAGCCAACCAGTTTAACTTTACCCAAAAATGGGTAGTTAATTTCACCGCTATTACCTAACAAAGCCGTTACATCTAAATCGGGTTGACCAAATACTTTAATTTCTACTTTATCGCCAGGGCCAATAATGTAACTTTGTGAGTTTTGCGCGTAACAACTAAAGCTAAAAATTAAAAGACTAAAAATCAGTAATTTAAAATTCATTTATTAGCCTTCAACGCAAAGGTAAAGTTAATACCTACAACAACACGATCAAACTCGATTGTGCTTTGTGTTGAATTACGGTCTATAAAATCAACATAACTAGAAACCATACCAAAACTGCTCACTAAATAGTTTAATCCTAAACGTGCATTTTTAGTTTTGTCTTTACGGTTAATACTGCCTGTGTATTGCTCATCAATATAGCTTAAACCCACTAACGAACTAAGGTGTTCACTCCAATTGTGATTCCAGTTAGCACCGTAAACACTTTCTCTAATGTAATCGCCTTGAACAAGAGGATCTTTAGCAGCACGGCTAGTCGCAAGTTGTAGTGTAGAATAAGTTAATGGCTGCCAAGTAAGCGCGGCTTCCCAGCTTAAACCACTAAAGTTTTGACGACGGTTAGATGCGAAATCTTTATTTTGGTAACCTACTTTAAACGATCCCATAGTCACCGCTGTGGCATCCCATTCCATACCCAACAATACTTTTACATCATTAGAATCACGCGATATACCATTTATTTGTATTGCATCGTATCGGTAGTTTTCTTGTTTTACTTCTAGAAAAGCGCGCGTTGCAGCTTTAGTATCATAATAGCCAATAACACCAATTAAAGATTTATCGTAATCACGAAACTGCGATACAGATCTAAAATTTTGATATTTTTTATTGTAAAAGCCAGTAATTAAAGCAATTTGTGCTTTAGAACTCATTGCGCCATATTCATAACGCATTGCAATATCTTGCTGCTGATAATTCACTAACTCATTAACAGTATTACCTAAGCCTTCGGTTAAGCCACTGCCTCGTGGTTCGTACAACCAATCAGCGTTACCGGTAATATCTAAACGATGCTTACTTGTGAATTCTTTATGTACCAAAGCACCTACATTAACTTGAGTAAAGTTATCAATTGTATCTTTATTATGGAACGACGTACTGCTGCCTAAATCAAGCTTATAGCTATCAGGGCCATCATCAATCAAAGCGCTTATTTTAGGTGTAATACTCCAAATCAATCTTGATTCTGAGTTATCTGGGGTGCTAAAAAAGTTGTCGTTACTGCGTAAACCCGTTTGTAGTGTAGGCGTAATTTCTGCACCGTCTTTTGTCATAAAGCTGCCTGGCTTTATATTTGCTAAAGCGGGTGTTGATACAACCACACTTAAAGCAACAAGTAATGGAGTAATTGTATTAGTAGGCATTTTCATTCTTAAATCCCTTAAAAATTGTCATAAATATTATTTTAATATCAAACCATAACGACCAGTGCTTAATATAATGCAAATCAAACTCTACTCGTTTAGTCATTTTATCTAATGTATCTGTTTCGCCACGCCAGCCATTAATTTGCGCCCAGCCTGTAATCCCAGGTTTAGTTTTATGTCTAAACATATAAAACTCGACCTTTTTTCGATACTCTTCGTTGTGTGCGACAGCATGGGGCCGAGGGCCTACAATCGACATATCGCCTTTAATCACGTTTATAAACTGTGGTAATTCATCAAGGCTAGTCCGGCGTAAAAAAGCACCTAACTTAGTTATTCGCACATCGTTTTTTGTCGCTTGCGTAACAACATCGCTATTTTCGGTCACCGTCATGGAGCGAAATTTCCAAACTTTTATCTTTCTACCATCAAGCCCATAGCGATCTTGCTTAAAGATAATAGGCCCTTTTGATGTTAGTTTTATTGCGGCTGCTATTGCGAGTAAAACGGGTGTAATTAACGTCAATATAATAGCCGATACAACCACATCCTCGGTACGCTTAATAAACTCGTGAGCACCAATACACGGTGACTCAAACACACTTAACGTATCTACTGCACCTACATGTTCAATACGCGCATGAATAAGGTTCGACAATAAAAAATCGGGGATAACATGGACATCAACCGTTGTATCGCCTAACTGTAACAATATGTCAGCGATGCGCCTTTCAGCTTTTAATGGTAAGGCAATGTATAAAATATCAATTTTACCTTCACGTGCTGCATCAACCGCTTGTTGTATAGCGCCTTCAACGTCATGCGATGCTAATTTACTAAATAAGCGCTCAGGTTTACGATCATCAAAAAAGCCTAAAAATTTAAAACCTAGTTCTTCATTTTTAATGATTTCTTCATGTAAATAAGCGGCTGACTCAGTTGCCCCTACAATTGCTACATTGCGTAAATTAAGTCCTAGCTTGCGGCGATTTCGTTTGTATAAATGCACAGCAAGACGCCACGCATATAAAAAAGTGAAGCTCAATAAAAACCATATCCCTAACCCTAAACGAGAAAGCGAATCGGTAAATTTAAATATAAACGATATAAAAAACAGCACAGCAAAAGCAATAAGCAATGAAGCCCAAGCGCACATTACCATGGTTTTAAACTTACCCGCACGCCAAGAGCGATACGTGGCAAACAGCTCTGCGCTGTATAAAAAACTCAAGGCGACACATAATACCGAGATAATATAAAAAGGAGACAACTGAAAACCGTACATTAAAGCAGCGCATTGAAAAGCTAAAAATAGCGCAAAAATATCAAATAGCCTGTAAAAATTGGCATCAGAAGAGCCCGAAGGTTTAAATGTCCTTGAAGATGTCATTTTGCTAATCCTTGTAGCGATCTAATTGAAGTTAATTCAGCTAACTAAATTTCAGGGCATAATATAGCATTAGTGACTTTTATACAACACTCCATAGACAAGTGTCCTAACAAATAAGTACTACAAAATACATTAACAATTGCAAAAAACGGGATTGTTATTTATTTAAATAAATTTTTAAACCAATCCCATACCCCAAACGAATATCCTTCAAATATATCAATCCCTAAAGCCGACTTAATCAGATACAGCGCCAAAATCACGGTTAAACTCGCAATTAAAATAAAAAAAGTAACAATTGCTGCTTGTGCAATTTTTGCCATTTTTTGCTCTTTAGCACTGAGTCCTCGCCTATTTCTGCCAGCGAGTACAACAAAATAATATCTATACTTTAAAATTTTTATTACACCACGACAGTCAAGCGCGTGATTTCCCCATTGCCTTGCACCTATAGCCACTTTTAAATGAGTAAGTTGTTCATCAGAAAAACTATCTTGTATCGTTTCGGGCATACGCTCTAATAAACTTCTTACTGCGGGGTCAGATCTTAAATCAGACAAATACACACTCCATTAAATAACCTCTATAAAAATAAACATATGTTTTAGTTAAACAATAAAAAAAGCCAATTATAAATAATTGGCTTTTTTCAACAACGCTTAGCTTATTTTATTGTGCTTGAGCGATAAGTATTGTTATTTAACCAACTTTGTTTTTCAACCGTTGGTATTTTACCATCTTGAGTCACATTCGTTTGATGGAATGAATGTTGATTCCAAATGCGCGTTGCATTTTTCCATGGTTTACTACTATCAGCAGCACCATAAACAGTTACACCATTATTAATGCTATAACGACCGTCAAAATTATTAGAAACAGTAATCAGCTCTGCATTATTATCGCCAGCTAAGTCGACAACAATTGGGTATTCCCAAAGCGTGCCTGATGAGTTGTCTACAGATGATAAAACTGAACCATCAAGTCCGTTAAGTACTCTTACCTTGAGATGATCTTGCACTAATACTTCATCAATACCGTCACCATTAAAATCAAAGGCGCTCACCCCGACCTTACCGCTCCAATCATCGTTATTAGGTACAGACCATGCCAGCTGACCATATTCATCATACATAGTTACTGAAGTATAACCTGCATTTACGATCCCAATACTGTTAGCCCCTAAAAAGTTCGATATTGCCTGAGCGCCACCACCTGGAGCTGAATTAGTATCAACTACCCATTTAACGTTACCGTCGTCTTCAAGTGCTACAATGCGGCTGTTACCCGATGTTGGTCCTGACGGAATAGATAAAATAACTTCAGGTTTTTGATCATTGTCTATATCAGCTATAGAGGAGAACCATACGTCACTCTCACCAGTATATGACCAAAGAATAGCGCCATTACTATCTAACAATTGACCTCTAGTTAAAATTTCCTGAGCATCATCATTATTTGAATCAAAAATTGTATATGTTGGTGACCAATTAACATTAAATAATGAGCCAGTTTCATAATTATAAACAGCATCACCAAGCGTAAACTCTAAAGAACCATCATTGTTAATATCAGCAATAGCAATATTACTAGCAGTTTTCCAGCCAGAATTAACTTTAGCTATTTGTTTTATTGTTACACCTTTGTGATCTATAACAGATACAAAGTTTTCAAACCTACTTGAGGCAACAATTTCAACTATACCATCATTGTTAAAGTCTGCTGCGGCAACTGAGTATGAGGCATCAGCCATGATTGCACCCGAGGAATAATCCCAAAGCTCGCTGCCATCAATACCACTTAAGGCTCTCACTACCCCATTATTATAACCACCTTTTCTAAAGGCAACCACTACAACATCAGCAACATCGTTGTTATCAATAACACTATCGCCATTATCGTCATTTAACTGTACAACAACTGGAGTTGCTATTACTTGGTTGTATTCAGGCATAAACGTGCTGGCGTTCCACTGCCATTTTTGCTGCATCGCAAATGGTTTAATTGTTTTTGCCATATCTGGCAGGTCACCAGTAAACTCATTACCTAACAGTGTCATTGAACCTTGAAAGCTTTTACCTATAACAGGCATAACGGCTGCACCGTAAAGGCCACTAATATCAGCATGAGGGGCTAAAACTACGCCTTCCCAGCGATTTCCTTTTATATTAAGGTCGCGCGCGTCAACAAAATTAAAAACGGTTTTAGTTACATGGCTTTTAAGGCGAGCAAAACTTTTGCCTCTTACTAATAATGTTGAGTCACCACTTATATTAAAAATCATAGTAGCGCCAGCTGGCATGCCTTGAACTTTAAATGTATGTGCTCTAGCAAATTGCTGTGCATCAATATTAAACACTTGCGTTGCAGAGGTATTATCGCCTTGCAAATACAGCCCGCCCCACTTCCATTGAACCGTACCGGTTGAATCAAGCTGCGCAAGTTCGGTGCTTAAGTCTTTATAAAATGTTTCTTGTTCGTCAAAGTTAAACGGGAGTGAAGCTTGATCTTGATTTGCATAAACACTTGAGCCACGTTCCATACCCCAACGTACGCTCCAGTGTACATCTGTGCCACCGCCAGCAATCATGCTACCCACATATTGACGACCGATTCTAAATTTAATCCCCGTCTCACTAATTAAGTAGTATTCACTCGGGTTAGAACGGCGATTGTAACCTACGCTATAGCCACCTTTAATACTTATGTCACCCGCTGCAATTGCACCATCAGCACGCCCTAAATACGACTCAAATTCTTCAAATACAAATGCAGAAAAATTATTAGCAACACCTAAGTCACCAGCCAACGTTGATGTACTCGCTAAAGTTAGTGCAATCATTGCACTCAGTTTTTTATATTTTCTTAATGATTTAGTCATTTCTTCCCTCGAAAATGAAAAAGTGCATTATCCGGCACTAAAATTTGTAACACTGCGCTTAATAAAAAATTAAAAAGCCGCTTAACCTGTGCTGAAGATTATATATACAAATAAAATCAAAAGAAACACAAAATACAACAAAAGTACTGGCTTTATGTTAATTAAATGTTTATTTAATTTAAAATCAACTAGTTATAAAGTTTTAAATTCGAATTTAGATTTAAATAAAAAATAATAGTAATTTTCTCTCTGGGAACAAAGCACGAGCTAAAAACTAGCATCAAATAAAAAAGGATTATGTGATTCAGTCGTAATGGTAAATTATATTACTGTAAATAATACGCAGAATGAGGCTATTTACTGATTTAATAATGCATCACTATTTGAGGGAGGTGGGACTAGCAATAACTTGAAATGTATTTTTTCACTACAGCCTTTAAACTAAAACATATTTACGAATTCATAAATCGCAATACATCAAGATAAGTTGACAGCGAATATACGGAACGGTTCTACACAATATAAATTAATTAAGCTATTTAAGCCCCTAAAAAACAGCTCTAAGACCCTTTTTTCAAAAATTAAATACACTGGAAATATGGCAATTATAGATAAAGCTAGAGACGTAGAAGATGTTTTTAAAAGGCTCCAGATTAAAAAGAGTATAAAAATGAGTGGCACCGAAGCCCAATTCACGTATATCAACATGAACGCTCTGTAATACGGCGATATAATAAATCAAGCTTAGGCATATTATTTACCTGCTCACTTCCAAAAAATATAGTGGTAAACAAAAAAAGAAAAAATGGCATTACTAGCTAGTGATTTAATTAATGCACCTTTGCGGATTGCTGCCAAGCAACTAAATAACCAGATATGAAAAGAGTAAATAAGTACATAAATACTCTCTTTTAATCAAATAACATGATCTAAAACAACAAGAATAATTCCTAGTGCTTTCATATGATCAATATAGTTTATACGTAACATTTCAGTATTCCTTAGAGCGGAGAGTGTAAGTATTTGTTTTTAAATATAACCACTCTCGTCCCATATTATTCAAAGATAATATAAAAACTCCATTTGTTATTACCTTATAGTGCTATAAGCGTTGATGGTTTATTGCGTAGTGTTTAAAATATTCAGTATTTTCAGAGTAACCAATTAACTCAGAGTAAAATAAATTGTTTTTACCAAAGGCTTGTGTACATGTTTGCTGAGCTAAAATATCATAATCAGCATTTACCTCTAATATAAGTGGGCCATTTTCAGTTAAAGCAATATCCCAACCCAGTGATTTAAGATTTGGAAGCTGTAAAGCCGCTTCTTTTACAATATTAATGATCTCGTCCCAATATGGAACCTCTAGGCCAGAAAAAGAAACACCTGAGTCAGGATGCTCTGAATATAAATTCTTACAATAGTCGATACCTTGTGAACTTAAGGCTCCAGTTTGAATATTAACATTTACACCTATTCCACCCGCTTTCCCTGACCAATTGTCAACTTTACGACCATTCCTACCAATTCGTAAGTAGGCTGAATTTATAATTACTTCACTTGTTTTTGAAAGTAACGAATCAACTCTGATTGTATTTACAGACTCTGGATAAAGGTGTTGATTAAATGAATGCTGTTGTATTTTTTCTTCAATTAAATAACCACAAGGTGATTCAGCAAATATTTTATTTAATAACTCTGCTGAAGTATAACTGACACCCGAAATTTCAAATTTTTTAACTGCATCAACATTAACATTAATTACATTCACACCAACCCCTTGGGATGAATCAATCACAGGTTTAATAACAATAGCATTTACAGTAATAGAGTCTAAAATTGCTTCAGCACTTATACCATTTAGGCCTGTTGACTCATTTGTATAGATGTTATGTGAAATAACATTTATTAGTTTAGCTGTAGGTATATTAGAATCAGACATCAATTTATGGAACAAAAACTTATCATCAGCAAAAACTGCATACCTGCTATCATTTAAACATTTTTGTCTAAAGTCACCGAAAAGCAAACCAGTTGAATATAGCTTGACTTCATCTAAGCTTTTATTTTTTTTGTAGCCATCATATTTAAAATAGTTATGGGGCCAATATTTTATCGCTCGCGCTAATAAATAGAGCTCTTTAATTTGTTGTAATAGTGGTTTTCTTTCTTTGTCACGGAACATTTTAATTATAAATTCATTATAAAAATAAGTGACTCTACTTTTGTTAATAATATTGAACACATCAACTTCCTTATTTAAATTTTTCACTTAGTAATAATATTATAAATTTAGTGTTAGTTACTAAATAACGTTTCCACATCCGACCTGGTTCTTGCATAACTCTGTATAGCCATTCTAAGCCTGCTTTTTGCATCCATAGCGGTGCGCGTTTAACTTTACCAGCGACTACATCAAACGTGCCACCTACGCCCATTACAAAATCAACACCTAGTTTATCTTGCCATTTATTAATAAAATTTTCTTTTTTAGGTGATGTGATAGCAACAAATAACAACTTAGCGCCCGATTCTCTTATTTTAGTGACTACGGCCTCTTCATCTTCCCCCTCTTTATTGCCAAAGAAATAACCATCATGATAACCAGCAATATTTAAATTAGGGTTTTGTGCTTTAACTACTTCCACTGTTTTGCTCACCACTTCTTCGGTGGCACCCAATAAAAAAACAGGGAAGTCTCGTTTTGCACTCATCGCTAATAGCTCATGAAATAAGTCAACGCCTGCAACGCGTTCTGGCACATCGTGTCCTAAAAAACGTGCACCAAAAACAACCCCCATACCATCAATATTAATTAAATCACATGCTTTAACCGAATCGGCTAACGTTGGATCTTTTTGCATGTTTACTATTTTTGCAACATTTACCACAACGTGTTGTAAAAACTCTTTTTTTTCTATTCTATTTTCGATAAAAGACACGGTTTCTTGCATTGTAGCAATGTCCATCGGGGCCTTTAAAAATTCAATGCGTTTCATTAATATAATCCATTCTTAAATAGTGCTTAGCTTAAACAGTTACGTGCTACTTGTTAGATTTATTGCGATTAAAAAAGGCAAATGAATAATATACCCATGCCTGAGTCCAACGCACATAATCTACTTTATTGGTGAAGTGTTTATTTTTTTGATAAATAAAGCGCTGGTGTGTTGGTAAATACAAAGTTTCAATAGAGCGATTAATTATCTTTTCTGTCATTGCGAAATCTTCTGCTGTTTTACCTACTTTTAAAAGGGTAAAAATAGCTTGGGACACACAGTGCATGTCTAGTGGATATCTATTATTGTTGTAGTATTTAGCCGTACCATCTTCTTCAAAAAGATGCACTTTATAGTATTGCAAACCAAGGTCGATAGCCGTTTTAAATTCGTCTGTAACTAGAGCATCACTTAATAAAGTCAAGGCTTCTAGATTATATCCGGTATGAAAACCATCAATAAATTGGTGGTGGTGTCTTGCGCCGTAAACCCAAGACCCATCAGTGCCTTGTTCTGATACTGTTTGTCTAGCCGCACTAAGTGCTAGCTTTTTATACTCTTGATTATCTGTAAGTGCAGCGACTTTAGCCACCCAAGCAGCTCCCCAAAGATTAGCATTATGAACAAATGCAGTTTCACCCGGTATGTAACCAAAAAATTGCCTCCCCTCAAGCTTGGTGTATAAAGTTTTAACAATAAAATGCGCGCTATCGAGTGCCGGCTCACTATATTTGGCTTCCCCTGTTATTTCACTTAATGCATATAGAGCCTGCGCTACATAAATGGTGGTAATAACGTTTGGTTTACCTTTGGGAACAAAGAATGCGCGTGCATTCCAATCAAAATGATAACCCCAGCAGCTATGCTGCCATAATTCTCGATCACTTTGTTGAGTTAACAACCAATCGGCTAGCTGTATTGCTTCATCTAAATATACTTGCTCATTCGTTGCTTTATAGTCTTCTAATAAGCCTAAAATAAATAAGCCAATCCCCTTCGGATTACGCTTTTTAGGTACACCAAATAACGGACGTAAATTGATGGCTAAACGCTTATGTAATTGAATCCATGCAAGACCAAAAATGCCTTTTTTTAAACCTGGAAACCAATTGAAAAAGCGACTGTTTAATCCATCAAATGGATCTTGACCCGCGTAGTCATGCTTTTTCGCTGCAGAAATTATTTTTTCAGCGATCAAATCAACTTGGTTATTCACTTTACGTTCTCGTTTATTAATTTTTGATAATAATTAGATAATGTTTCAGCCACTACGTCTTCTTTAAAGCATTCTAAAAATTTTAGCTTGGCCATTTCACCTAGTTGCTGTCGTTTATCTGTATTTTGTGCAAGTTCGCTAAGTGCTATAGCTATTTGCTCTATATTACCTGGTTGCACCAATAAACCTTGTACATCATCCGTTATAGCATCCTCTACAGCCCCAACCGGCGTAGTTACAACAGGTAAACCTACTGACATAGCTTCAAGAATGCTCATAGGTAATCCTTCTGCGTAACTTGGTAATACAACAACGTCAGTACGAGCTAATAAATCGAGCTTTTGTGTTTTGTTTATCCAACCTAAAAACTCTACTTTATTCAACACATCTAACTCTTCGCACAAACTAATTAAGCTATCCACATCACCATTACCAGCAATTAATAACCGTGCATTCTCATTTTTAGATATTGCAAAAGCATGTATTAAATCTTTAATGCCTTTTCGTTCACTAAGCTCCCCCATAAAGGTAAAGTTGCATGTAGTATGCTGCAATTTATTGAGCACTAACTCGGGAACAGGGTTATGTAAAATATCCCATTTTTCCCCTGTAGCGTTTTGCAATACATCTGTCCAATAGCTACCCAGACATAACCTGAGATTATAAAAACTAAAAATATAATCTATATACCTTTTTTTTATACCGGATGCATTTTTATAATACGAATCTAAATTTGCTGCGTGATTTTGGTAAATTATTGGTATTCTGAAGAGCTTTAACCAAAGTGCGTAGTAACTTTTACGCAATACACTACCACCATGAATGTGAGCCACTTTGTAATCATTGAATAGCAATAAAAAAGGAAATGAAATAAACGCATAAAGCGAACTTGTATACTTAGTAATTCGGCCTTCAGGCTTATTCGTAAAGAAGTAGCTAATTAAATATTTAGAGTTTAAATATTTACTCGCCATAAAGGTGCTAACAACGCTAGCCACCCCGCCTGCACCTTTATTCGATACACTAATAACTAATACTTTATTCTTCAATTTAGTCCCTTACATTTTAACTGTTTTGTTTTCTTTAAACTTACCTTCCAACCCACCTAAAGCAGACTGTAACCCATCGATACCAAATAAAGTGTTAACCTCAATGATCACAATACCATCTTCAGTTACTGCTATGTCCCAACCTGTCAGGTTCATAATTATATTTTTATTTGCTAACTCAATAAGTTTATTCTTAATTTCAGACCAGTTTGGAATTCTTAACTCTTCAAATTTAAAACCTGAATCGGGATGTTCATAAAATTTTTCTGCCCCATACTCATAGGTGGCATAATTTCTTAACGCGTGCCCATCAGAAATATTAATACCAATAACTAACCCTCCTGCAGAAGTATTATCAATTTCACTGCCTTTTGATCCCATTCTTAAAGTAATAGCTACAATTTCAATTTTCCCTTCCAGATTTCTTTTTGTAATAGCCCTTAAAGTGTTGACACTATGTGGGTAAACTTTCGTTATTGAATCATGTTGTATTATTGCTTCTTCTACTACGTAATCATCTTTTAGATTAGTCAGATACGCATAGTTAAATTCATCATCATTTATGTAAAAAACACTATCTTTCTTTTTTGCAACTAAAATCCCGCTCCCACCGCGTCCATTCACTGGCTTGATGAATAATTTACTACAACAATGTGCTTTTAATAGCTCCTCAAAAGTTTGCACAGTTAAAGCGGCTCCTAAAGAACTAAAAATATGCTTAGATCTCTTTCTTACTATCACATTAGCACTTGGAAACCCCATTCCTTTGAATAAAGTATCCATGACTATTTTGTCTTCAACAATACTAAGTAATGCTTTTGAGTTATCGTATTGTGGGAATATAATCCGGTAAAAATAATAACTTGGGATGAAACGCTTCATATCCTCGATGCTAAGCGTGCAACTCTTTGAATAAAAGTCATGATTAAAGTACTGAAGCGGGTAGCAACCCCAGTAATCTCTCAGCTCTTTCATTTCAGACTTTATTAATGCTTTATTTTTCTTGTTTTTTGATAACTTATAACGACGTAGATTGTCTTTATATCTATAATTAAAATTTATTAAATATAAACACCTGATTTTTTCTATAAGCTTGTGCTTAAATAAAATAAAATAACTCATTGAAACACCTCTTATAGAGTACAAATAGCTTGTCTTACCTTGCCATTTTTAGTTCTGACTAAATCGTCAACAATCGCAATAGTGATATCAATTTTGCTACCTAAACGCTCTTTAACATTGCAAACTAATTTCAACTTTTGGTCTGCTGTAAAGTCATTATTACACGTTACTAAAACTCTGATTTTCATATACTCTTCTTGATGAAACTGCACACCTAACAAACCACTGACACCTTTAGGTATGTGATTTAATATATGAACTTTTTGACCATCTTCAGCAATTAAATAATCTCCCATTCGCCCTTCAATAGAATCAATAATTGGAAATACACGCCCGCATGGACACGATATTTCATCTGATAATAAAACGTGGTCGCCTGTTTTATAGCGGACTAAGGGGTAAAGAGAATTGTTAAAATTAGTACCGACAATTTCAGCTCTATCTCGTCCATTTTCAGCTTTCCCTGCAGGCAATAATTCTACGTGAGCGTAGTCTGTTAATATGTGATATCGGCCATGTTCACAACTGGCAATTGCAGCTACACGCTCAAATAACCCATACCAATCAAATACGGTGCATTTAAATCTTCTCTCGACTAATGCTTTGTCTTCTTTGCTAAGAGACTCTGACGAGGTAATGATTGACTTTAAAGTACCTTGATAATAGGTGTCATTACTCTCTAAATGCTTTGCCAGCGTAACAATAGACGATGGATACGCTTGAATCGCTTGGACCCCATAGTTTTGCATTGCATTTAAATAACCATCTAGGTTTTTTTGTGCCAGATGAAATGAAGATAATAAAATCATATTCTCAAAATACGAGTAACGCCAAAAAGGGCCTTTTTTTTGCTCTTGTGGGACAATCATATCGCCGCGCAACCACGCTCGTTTGTCGTTATGCTGAATTCCAGCCCAGTGCATCATTCTATTTATAAAAGCTTGCTCTGTAATTACCGATTGCATATTTTGTGGAATAGATAATGGAGCGCCTGTGGTGCCACTGGTTGACCCTTTAATAATCACACCTGATTTATTAGGCGACAAAAACTTATCTTTATTGCTATTTACCTCAGCCTTATCAATGTAAGGAAACCTATTTATATCATCGGCAAAGCGTTGATAAAAAGCGATGTTACGTTGCGCTTCTGTAAGTACGTTTTTAAGGGTTTTACTTTGATATTGCTTTAGCGCCTCTGAGTCATAATCATGGGAGATTAACTCTTTGGTGAGCTGCTCACACTCTTTATTTTCTCTAAGTTTTTTGCGTATAAATGCTCTTGAACTTAGTAGAATATTCTGAATAAAAACTGGACTCAATTTATATACTTTATTTGTAAACATTAAAAATAATCCTTTGACGCAATATTTAATTTAATAAATTTCCATGAACCTTCTGCAACGTCGCTATTACGCGGTATCTCAGTAAATAAGAAACGAAATGTTCTAATGTTAACCTTGAAAAAAATACTTAGAAAAAGTGTTAACGACAAAGTTGCCTTATATTTATTGATTAAAGCAACAACACTAAAACCTCTCATGCCTTATCCTCTAAAGAGCGACTAAGGTATAAAGCACTGAACAATAGGAGTAAAGCAGGTGTTTTGGTTGTTAACGCGTTATTTGTTAGTGAAACAATAATAAATACAATGAGTGCAACACTAACCCTTATATGACTATTTCTAACTAGCTTCATTGGAAGTTTATAGCAGCTGTAAATAAGCAGAAATGTACAAATCGATCCAAAGCTCACAATCCAACCAATTAAATAATTTTCGATAACATCTATTTCAATATAAAACGCGATATTATTAATTAGCTCTTGTGATGCACCAAATATCCATTCTAGTGGGCTTAATTGCTCCAGTATAATAAACACATCAAACCGCGCTTGTGCACTGCCATCAACGTGTAACTTACTTAAAATACGTGACCCTATAGGTGTAAAAATAATAATCAGCGAAGTAAAAATGACCGCGCAAAAAGTGAGAGCTTGTAACGCGGCAAATCGCATTTTTGTCATTTTAATACCCTTCGTTAAAAATGCAGGTATTTTAGGAGCGACGAGTATAAATGTGCCGAAAAGAAAAACCCCGACCGCTGCCCTGCCGCCAAAAGCAAACAAGGCTAAAAAAATCACTGTAAAATATAGCGAGGCAGGAAAACGAGTTTGATTCATTAAAAGTGGCGCTAAAGCAGCCGTAATTAATGCATTATTTAATGGATGAGTTAACAACGCCGTTGAGCGAAAATGACTAAAGCTAGAAAAATCAACATCGACTAAAGTATTACCCGAAATAAACTCTAAAATAGCAATCACTGCATTAATAAATAATAAGTACGCTAACAGTCGCAATAACTTTTTTTTATGTTCTAACTTTAACTGACTTAATAAATAAATAGCTAATAAACCCGAAACCATAGTATCTACTATGTAAGCCATTCCTGATGTACCAAATCGAAATAAGCCATAAAGTATTACTCCAACAATACATAATAAGCTTAGTATCCATGTCCCTCGAAGATCTTTAAGATTAATTAAAGGTGCATTTATACCCTGCTTTAAGGTAAGCAAACCAACAGTAAGCATCAAAATATAAGTAGAGATGTGTATTTTTACTAATGGATTACCTCCTTCAGATACATATTGAATACCCAAGCTTTCAAGTACATACCCCCCAAAAATAAAAGAGCATAAAAAAGTAAAAAACATTATTTTATAAATATTTTCACTTCTCATTTATTTAAAATCCATGTTTTACATTTTTTATGATTTAGTAGGGCAAGCACCAATATAAATATGCATACACCTATCATTACATCAAAAATAATATTTAAAATGGGTAAGTCAATTGAGATAAAATTATAAACACGAAGCTCAGGTAGCAAAATAGCCATACATACTGTTGAAAAAATAATTTTATATACTTGATTTGGTATAGGGTATTTATATCCTTTTTTAATAGATAACCATAACGCTAGCCCGAATGAGACCAAACTTGCGCTTAAAAAAGCACTTGCTGCGCCTATCAAGCCATAAAGAGGGATCAAAGTAACTAATAAGAAAAGATTAATAATTAAAGAAAAAACACTGATTCTTGGCAAATATTTAGTATTTAAAGAAAACTGTAAACCATGATCTATATAATGCGCCTTTAAATTTATAACAAATACACCTGCGCACAAAATATAAATAATTGTAGGACCTTGCGCCAAATACTCGTCACTTAATAATAGCTGAGTGATGGGCTCTGCCAGAATACAAAAACCAACTAAAGCAGGCATTGCGACACAAGTAAGTAAAGTTAAGTACTCGCCATGAGCTTTATAAAGCGCTGTTTTGTCGTTGATTTTTTTTGTTAGCTCAGGATAACTTGGTAGAGCGACAACCATAAAAATAAGCGCACCGATACCAAGAAGAATATTTGATATAGCAGCGTAAATACCTGTTTGTGCTAAATCTAGGTAATCTGCGATAAAATATCGGTCTAAACGGCTTGATATTGCAGCAACTAAGCCGCTTGCCATTAGCGGTAAACCGTAAGCAAAAACAGCTTTAGCATCCACTGTTTTAAGCTTAGAGAAGCCTACACTTAAACGTTTAAAAACGCTAATACCCGCAACAACATAACTAAAAGATAATGCGTATAGTGCAAGTAAAATATCAGTATGTATAAACAACAAAGCACCGGTGAATACAATCGACATTATCGATTGAGTTAGTACCGCTATCCTATATTGATTTAAACGTTCCATAACACGCGCTAATTCAAGATAAAATAAATACAATGCTTTAGTTAAAAAAAGCAAAAATGTCGCTATTGATGTATTAATACTTAATAGTTCTGTTAAGTGTAAACCTACAATAACTAACGCAAATGCGGGTAGTGTGCAACACAGTATTATTGAACACGCGATAGCAGCAAAATACGAATGTTGATCGCTACTTTTACTTGGGAGTAAACGCAGCATGCTCGAATTAATCCACTGAGCAGCAACGGCTCTGACAATTTCGACGGTAAGCAGCATTAATGCCAACATACCGTATTCTGTAGTGGTTAATAGCTTAGTGTGAATGCTTATTAAAGCAAAAACACTGATTGCAGCAAAAACTTGAACTGGTGCATATTTTAGTAGAGCTTTAAACATCATTTATCCTGTTACTTTTTTTCAAGCAGTTGGTTATAAAGAAAATGATATTTTTTAATTATTTCAGATAAATTAAACTCATTTTTGAGTACATCTACTGAAAATTCAGAATCATGTTCATTGATACATTTATTGATTTGGTCAACGGTCGTATTTTCGCTTAAATACAAAATCCCCAATGACTCAAAAAAAGATTTTTTTTCACTTAAAATACCGACCTCAGTGCACAATAAAGGAAGCCCCGAAGCAATTATCTCCAATGGAACTAAGCCAAACGTTTCTTCTTTTGAAGTAAAAATACCGCAATCCGCATGACTATAAAGTTCAACAAGTTCTCGCTTATTTTTTTTACCTAAAAAGCTTATTTCACTACAAAGCCCCTGTTCTTCAACAGTATTTATAAGTTTTTGTGAATAAAGTGCGTTGGATACCCCGCCCACAATATTTAAATGGCAGTGAAAGCCACTATTTTTTAATTTAGCGATTAAAAAAATCGCTTGCTCAATATTTTTTTTAGGATTAATTAAAGAACAAGTAATAAACTGTAGCGAGTTATTGCTTGATCTAGGTGGTTTTTTTGAAGCGTAAAAAAAACTTTCATCAATAGGGTTATATATTATTTCAGATTCAATACCATCTTTAAGTAAGGCATCTTTAAGTATTTTTCCTACAACAATTTTTTTATCCCCTAGTGATTTTGTCAGAAGAGGAATTATTTTTTCATACAAGAGGTTGTTCAAAAAACCAAAGCTATGACGGCCAATTTTTTTATAGCTGTGGATTGTTACAACCGATCTTCCATTGTGTCCACAACCTAGCAAAGAACTCCAGAAATGTGTATGAACTAAATCAGGTTTTAGCTTTTTTAACAGCTTTCGAATATGCCAATTTTGCCATACTATTCCAGGTATTTTAAAACCCGTATGCTTGCTAGAACAAGGTAACCAAATAAAATCGACATGCTCAGCTAGGCTAATAACTTCGCCTGTGTAAGGTGTTTTACTTTGCGGATCTAAACCAATAATAGTGTATTTAAACTCGGGGTTTACTTGGCTAACCAAGTATTCTCCAAACATCTGGCAAACACTGTCTACCCCACCGCAGTTTTCAGTGCCCCATTCGTAAGTTGAGAGAGGCATAATTAGTACTATATGTTGCTTAGGCATAATAGTTATTCTTAATAAAACATACGGCTAAATTATTTAATAATGCTAAATGTAAGGTGCATAAAGCACCTTTACATACATCACTTTTAATCGATTTAAAGGTAATCATCTGAATCTCTTAAATTATACCGCGAGTATCAATGACAACTTTTGAAGCAAATTGCGTTTTATCCGCTGCTTTAAATTGTTTATGATCAACAAGCACGACAATAATATTTGCTTGCTCTAACGCTGAATCAAGAGAGGTAAGTTCGACACCTTTTGACGCTAATTTTTCAGGAAGCTCATGTATATTAGGCTCTACCGCTAATATTTTACCAACATTTTTTGAAGCTAATTCTTGTACGATTTGAAGTGCAGGACTTTCGCGAAGATCGTCTATATCTGCTTTAAATGCTAAACCTAAGCATGCAATAACAGGACGTTTAAACTCGTCGGCCGCTTTAGTTATTTTGCTAATAACATAATACGGTTTAGCGTCATTAGTCAGGCGCGCTTGCTTTATAATGTTGGCTTCATCTGGGCAACTCGCAACAATAAACCAAGGATCAACCGCGATGCAATGCCCGCCTACACCAGGACCTGGGTTTAAAATGTTTACGCGAGGATGACGATTAGCTAACTTTACCAGTTCCCAAACATTAATTTTAAGTTTGTCACATATTACAGATAGCTCATTAGCAAATGCGATGTTTACATCACGAAATGAGTTTTCAGTTAGTTTTGCCATTTCGGCTGTTCTTGCATTAGTAACAATGCATTCACCACGTACAAAAAGTTCGTATAATTTTACGGCTTTTTCACTACATGCTTTGCTCATTCCACCAATTACACGGTCGTTTGAAACAAGTTCTTGTAAGACATAACCTGGTAATACACGTTCAGGGCAATGTGCAATATTAATATCGGCGGCATCGCCTTTGTCTTGTGGGAATGTTAGATCGGGGCGGGCTTCGCTTAACCACTGAGCTAGTTGTTCGGTTGCGCCTACTGGTGAAGTCGATTCTAAAATAACTAAGTTGCCCTTTTCGAGCACTGGTGCAATTGTTTTTGCTGCTGACTCTATATAACTTAAGTCAGCTTTATGATCGCCACTTTCGCTATGTATAAATGGTGTAGGTACTGCTACCATAAACACATCTGCTTTTTCTGGTGTGGTCGTTGCACGTAAATTACCGGTAGACACAACCCCTCTTACGATTATATCTAGATCAGGTTCTACAATATGGATTTCACCTGCATTTATTGTGTCAACTGCTTTTTGGTTTACATCCAAACCAATAACGTTAACCCCTCTTGATGCAATTACGGCTGCTGTTGGTAATCCTATATACCCTAAACCTACTACTGATACTGTTTTAATCGTCATAATAAATCCTATATAAATAAGTCTGTAAAACGTCTATTACACGTTAAAGTGCTGTTTAATTTTTAAAATAATACGTTCACACGCTTTACCATCACCGTAAGGATTATGTGCGCGACTCATCGTTTCATAATCAGCTTGGTTTGTTAGTAAGTTTTTAACCTCATTAATAATGCGGTTTTTATCTGTTCCAACAAGTTTAACAGTGCCAGCAGCTACGGCCTCTGGGCGTTCGGTTGTGTCACGCATTACTAATACAGGTTTGCCTAAGCTTGGCGCTTCTTCTTGAACACCGCCGGAATCGGTTACAATTATGTGTGCTTTGCTCATAAGGTACACAAATGGTAAGTAGTCTTGAGGCTCGATAAGTTGTACGTTTTTAACATTTTTTAAGATACGGTTTACCGGTTCACGTACATTTGGGTTTAAATGCATTGGATAGAGAACTTGCGCTTCTGGGTGAGCTGTGGCTATTTCAGCAAGGGCTTCACAAATACGCTCAAATCCACCACCAAAACTTTCACGTCGGTGTCCGGTTACTAGAATTAGTTTTTTACTTTCATCTAATTCTGGAAATTTAGCTTGAAGAGTCTGAATTAATGTTTCGTCCGTTTTTACTTTATCAACTACTTGTAATAATGCGTCTATAACCGTGTTTCCGGTGACAATGATGTCATCAGCGTTTACGCCTTCGTTTAATAAATTTTGCTCGGAGGTATCTGTAGGCGCAAAGTGTAGTTTGGTAATTGCTCCCGTTAATTTACGGTTGCCTTCTTCAGGCCACGGAGATGCTAAATTGCCTGTACGTAATCCTGCTTCTACATGCCCGACAGGAATTTGTTGATAAAAGGCAGCTAGGCTTGCCGAAAGTGTTGTACTTGTATCGCCATGAACGAGAATTAAATCAGGCTTAAACTCTTCAAGTATTGGCTTTAAGCCTAAAAGAATATTTGTTGTTACGTCGTACAGGCTTTGCCCCGGTTTCATGATATCTAAATCATATTCAGGGGTAATTTCAAATAAGTCTAACACCTGATCAAGCATTTCTCTGTGCTGCGCTGTTACGCATACTTTTGCTTCGATGCCGTCAGCTAGTTTTAATGCTTTAACCAATGGTGCCATTTTAATAGCTTCGGGACGTGTACCAAAAATACTTAATACTTTAATAGCCATGTTATTCCTTAATTTTAACGAATTCATTGTTGTTTTAACTAATGCTTGCAGCCATTAAGCTTTTAACTTGTTTGGTAAATTCTTCACCCATAACGCTCGATTGCATTGCATACTCAACATTTGCAAGCATATAACCCAATTTTGAACCACAATCATGTGACTTACCTTTTAAGTGGTAAGCTTCTAATGGTTCTAGGTGGCGAAGTTGAAGTAGCGCATCAGTAAGTTGTATCTCATTACCAGCACCTGGGGGAGTATATTCGAGTAAATCCCAAATAGCTGGAGAGACTACGTAGCGACCTGTAATAGCTAAATTGCTAGGGGCATCGTCGCCAGTAGGTTTCTCTATCATATTTTTAATTATTGCGTTTTCACCAGGCATTATTGTTTTGCCAGCTAGATCAACAACACCATAATTATGAACTTGTTCAGCAGGCACTTTTTCAACCATTATTTGGTTATGGCCTGTTGTTTCGAAGCGAGTGATCATTTGCGCTAAATTATCAGTTTTTAGGTTCGACTTATATTGGTCTATAATCACGTCGGGTAATAAAATTGCGAATGGATTATTACCAACTATAGGACGAGCTTCTAAAATTGCGTGGCCTAATCCTAATGGGGCTGATTGACGAACAGATATAATAGTAACGCCCCTAGGGACTATTGATCGCACTTCATCTAATAAGCTTCGTTTTACACGCGCTTCTAACGTGGCCTCTAGTTCAAAACTAGTATCAAAGTGGTTCTCTATTGAATTTTTTGAAGCATGTGTAACAAGTATTATTTCTTTAATTCCAGCTTGTACGGCTTCATTTACAACATATTGAATTAAAGGTTTATCAACGAGGGGAAGCATTTCTTTAGGCGTTGCTTTTGTTGCTGGTAACATTCTTGTACCTAGGCCTGCAACTGGTAATACTGCTTTTAATACACTCACTTTAATTCCTTTTTAGTTACTTTAGACAGTAAATAACTTAGGCCGCGTAAAAGATAAATACTATCTACTTTACGAGCACCACAACCTTGTGGGCGTGCATTATACACAACACACTAATTCGCTCAATAAAAATAACACCCTTTACGATTGTTTTATGTTGCAAAAATGTTTCAGTGTTGAGTTTTAGCGCTTTTATGAACTACCTTTCTAAAACTAATGCTACTATAATGGCATCGTTTGCTTATTAGGGATTTGCTTGTGCGCTTTGGACTTTGCATTTTTATATTAGTGTCATTTTTGGCTTGCGCACAAGATATGCTTTTGTATTTACGCAACAGTGATATAATCGCCCTTGCTAAGCAACACTATGGTGAACAAGGCCATCGTCGTATACAACAATGGCTCGCTTTTATTGATGAATCGAAAACTGAAAGTGAGTGGCAAAAAATTCATTTAGTTAATGACTTTTTTAATGAAAATATTAAATATAAAACCGATGATGAACTTTGGCTGCAAAAAGATTATTGGGCAACACCACTTGAGAGTTTAGGTGTGGGTATGGGCGATTGCGAAGATTATGTCATTGCAAAGTACTTTACTTTAATTGCCTTGGGAATACCTGAAGATAAAATCAGGTTTATGTACGTGCGTCAACGTACAGTGAATCAGCCTCATATGGTGCTTATCTATTTTGAAAAGCCAAATCAAATTCCTTATGTATTAGGCAATTTCAACACAAAATTATTACCCGCAAATAAGCGCAACGATTTAACCCCTATTTATAGTTTTAATGGTCAAGGGTTATGGTTAGCTAAATCAAAAGGGTTGGGTAATAAGGTTAAGAATAGTCGTGGCGTATCGGCTTGGAACACTATGCTAGAGAGAATTGAGCAAGGCCAGCTTTCTCCTGTTAAAAATAACTATAAAGGAACTACCAGTTATGTCTCTGCTTACTAAAAATGGATTAAGCTTAAAAACCCAAGTTTATGGGCTTATAGTAGCGATCTCGTTTATTTCATTTTTTATACGTATTATTACAGACGTTGATACCACCCGTAATTATTTACAAACTCAAATGGCAAGCCATGCTCAAGATACCGCAACGAGCTTAGGGCTTTCTATATCACCCTACTTAGAAGAAGATAGCATCATGATTGCCCAAACAATGGCAACGGCTATTTTTGACTCTGGGTATTATAATCATATTAAATTTACTGACGCGCAAAACAATATTGTTTTTGAGCTTGCTAATCCTAAACGGGTCGAATCGGTGCCTGATTGGTTTATAGCTATGTGTGAATTAAATGCCCCGACTATGCAGTCTGAAATCAATAATGGTTGGCTAATGGCAGGTGTGCTTGAAGTAACAAGCCATACGGGGCAATCTTACTTAACACTTTGGCAGCACACTAAACGTAGCTTATATGGCTCATTTTTATTGTTAATGGCATCACTTGCCATCGCATTTTTAATCTTACGTGCTGTGTTCAAACCTTTAAAAGCGGTAGAAGACCAAGCAAAGTTAGTTACTCGCAAGCGTTTTACATTAAATAACGAGATACCAGTTGCCAGAGAACTTCGTACAGTAACTAAAGCCATTAATAACATGGTTATTAATTTACAAAGTACATTTGACTCTTTAACAAAACAAACCCAAGCGCTTACTGAAGAGGTCTACATTGATCAGTTAACTGGTTTTGGTAATCGAAAGTCGTTTGAAAATCACTTTAACTCTGTTGTTGGGAGTATTAGTGAAGACACGCCAATTACAGCGATGATGCTTACACTACCCTCGCTGGCTAATATAAATCAAGCTGTAAGCTATCAAGACGGTGACGAACATGTACTTGATGCAGCCGCAACGCTTAAAACTCTTGTTACTGACTTATCGAATACACGAGTATTTAGGTTAAACGGAAGTACCTTTATTGTACTCGCTCCCTACGACACTTTATTCTTAAATAAAGCCCGTTTAGAGTTAACCGATGCATTTGGTCAAAAAGAAAATAGCTTACACATTAATGGATTTGCTAATTTAGCACTTATTCAAGTTGATAATGGCTCTTCTATGGGTGACGTTTTATCGTCACTCGATACTGGCTGCACGATTGGTGAAGGCACTAACGTTAATAAAATCGATAAAGATACTTTATTAAGCGTAAATCAATGGCGCGCACTTATTAAATCTATTATTAATTCTGGCGAAGTCAGTTTTTCAGTACAACCTGTTAAGCGAGCAAACTCGAATGACAAGCAATGTTACTTTGAAGTGTTTGCTCACTTTACGCACGAGGGTGAGAAAGTAAATAATGGCCATTTATTCGCCATGGCTGAAAAATTGAATCTCACTGAAGAACTAGATAAAAAAATAATCCGTAACTTTGTTAATGTTAAAGAGCAACACCCTGATGATATATTTGCCCTGAATATCAGCAAGGCATCATTGTACTCAACCGATTTCATTCAGTGGCTAACACTGTATGCGCAAACCAAAGCTGTACTCAAAAACAACCTATTATTTGAACTGCATGAAATTAGTTTACTTTACAATGTACACGTCGCGTCTTTGCATATTGATGCGATAAAAGAAATTGGTATCAATGTATGTATTGAGCACTTTGGCACTAGTTTAACCTCGTTTAGGTATCTACAAGGTCTTGATGTTGAATATGTAAAAATTGACGGCAGTTATATACAAGACTTAATTACGAATACCCAGAGCCAATTTTTTATTCAAACCGTTAATAACATTTGTCATGGTTTTGGTATCAAAGTAATAACCTGTTTAATCGAAAAGCCAGAAACCTTAAAAATATTAGAAAGCTTGGGTTGTGACGGGTTGCAGGGTAATTTAATTATGCCCCCGTCAAAAATCATTAAATTAAATGGCGAAAGTGAAAATAAAAAGTTTACTTTCTGTTCGGATGCGATAAAATTTTGCAATTAGTCAGTAAATCAATGGATGAGAAATGAAATCAATTATTTTAGCCGGCCTAGTTGCCAGTGCTTCGGCATTTATAAGCTTACCTACCTATGCACAAACGGATACTGCTGCAAAGGTTCAAAACGAAAGTATGAATAGCTTAATAAACATTTTAAGCAACGTTACGGCGCAAACGTCTCCTGAACAATTAGAAAAAGACTTACTAGAAGCCATTACACGTATTTGTAAAAACAACGAAAAAAATCAGCTAGATGAAACAATCCCTTACGGAAGCTGTTCTCCTGCAAATATTGACGGGATGATTTCGGCTGTTATTGCCTCTTTTGGGGTAGATAGCCCATTAATTTCTAACTTTTTAGCTGCACTGTCTGCCTACGGTGTTGACTCTGATACTATTACCATAGCAGCAATAACAGCGGGTATAGATGCAACCGTAGCCTCTGAAGCAACTGCTGCAGGTCCTGTAGGCACTCAACCTGCACCTCCAGTGATTGTAGCTTTACCAACATTACCTGTGTCTCCTGGCGCAGGCGGTACAGGTGGCGATACTGGGATTTCTGAAGTCGGTAACTAATCGTTACTTAAATAATAATATAAACGCAGCCTTGAGGCTGCGTTTTTGCTTTAGAGTTTATTTTGAATCGTTTCATATTCTTTTGTATCTGCACCATACTATTTTTACTTCCCCTCCCTTTAGGCAGTTATAGGCCTTGGGCTATTTTAGCTATGGGCATTTTAATTGCTGCTACGTTTTGCACTCACTTAGTTAATAGTGTTATGAACGACAAGCAGGCGCTTTATCCTCCGTTATACTCTTGGCCTTTATTTAGTGTGCTTGGCGTTGTTGTTTTGGTGTGTGGCATACAGTTATTAGGCACCAGTGTAGATGCTTTTCAAACAAAGCAAATGCTTCTTAAAACTGGCTTTATGATACTGTTTTGCTGGTTAATATTTATCTACTGTAATAATGCTCTTCGCATCAGAAAACTCATTTATGCCATTATTTGTGCGGGTGTATTCCAAGCCTTATATGCCAGTTACTTAAACCTATCACCCGATATCGTTAGCCCTTTGTTTAGTTATAAGCATACTGATCGTGCAATTGGGACATTTACATACTCTAACTTTTTAGCAAACTATTTATCTCTGTGCTTATGTTTAGGTATTGGTGTTTTGATCAGCGAGTTAAAAAGAAGTAATAGTGATTATAAACAAACTTTTGAGCAAACCATGCGAGCTTGGGCTGAAATATTATTAAGTTCCAAAATTATATTGCGAGTGTCTTTAATTATAATTATTGTTGCACTTATTTTAACCCGCAGCCGCATGGGTAACTCGGCCTTTTTTATTGCTCTGATGATAATAAGCGCACTCGCTTTATTTATATACAAACAAAAACCTCGATCATTCAAATTACTCATTGTTAGCTTTTTTATTATTGATTTAATTATTATTGGTGCCATATTTGATGTAGAAAAAGTAAAGCAGCGGATCACTGAAACTAGCTTGCATTCAGAAACTCGTGACGAAGTAGTTCGCGACTCAATTCCGCTTATATTAGATCATCCGTTTTTAGGCGCCGGCGGTGGTACGTTTTATACCGCGTTCCCTAAGTATCAATCTGAGCCCTACTCTGGCTACTATGATAACGCTCACAATGATTATGTTCAGTTTGCAGCCGAACTTGGCATACCCGCTACATCACTACTTGGTTTGCTTGTGCTTTATTGTTTATGGTTGTGTATTACGACGATGCGAAAGCGTAAAACGGCGCTATTTCAGGGAGTGGCCTTTGCTTGCGCCACAGCCATAGTCGCGATGCTACTACACTCATCGGTTGACTATTCACTGCAGGCCGGCGCAAATTCAATGCTATTTATCACTATTTTATGCTTAGCGATATTAACCAATAAATTACCTGCACCCAAGCGAAACCGAAAAGAGCATGGTTAAATACAAAGCCAAGTAATTACCTAACATAGAGTGATTAGAAGCTGCGCTTCTAACGCGAGCAAGCTCTGCGTCTACCGCTAAGGTTCAATTTACTTGCGTCTAAAAGCAACGCTTTTATATTTAATCGAACTCGCTGGTATATCAATAATAAATTAACCACTGAGGACACGGAGAAGAAAAAGAGAAGTAATTTTAGGAGCTAGTAACTGCAAACAAATTTAACTTAGCTTTTCTCTGTGTAGCGCAAGGCGCCTCTGTACTCTCGGTGGTGAGACCAATTTTTTAAGTAATGAGAAGCTTCACTTCTAACGTGAGCAAGCTCAACGTCTACCGGTAAAGTTTAACACTGTGGTTAAACTCACTTGTAGACGCACAGCTTGCTGGCGTTTAAAATCTACGCTTTTACGTTCATGGATACTTATTAGTTATGCTCTAAATCAAACTCAGTTAAATGCCCGTCGCCATGGATAAGCTGATAGCGGGATAAATTCCCCTGCTCTAAGGTTATTAAACTAATAGCCGAATCACTCACTAAATATTTTTGCCCTTCGTCTATAGTTTGGTGTTTATCTACTTCCATATGCCAGCGCTTTGTAAAAAAGTTTAATGGACTTTTTGGACCGTATAAAATGGAGTCGAGCTTATCAAGTACGTTTATAAGTTTACGAGGGAACTCATTTTTAATGCCACTGGCAGTGAGTTGCCAAATTCGGTTGGGGTGATCACCAAAACGCTTTTGCACCGAAAAACAGAACGAGTAATGTACGTCTCCAGATAGAATAAGTGTTTCGTTTGGTGTGTCTGTGCGTCTAAACGTATCAAGTAATTTTTTAGCCGAGCCTTCGTGTGCCATCCAATTTTCTACGTCAACCATAAGCGGTTGCCCACAAATATTAAACATGGCTTGAATCGCTTCTATTGATTTAACACCAAACACGGGGGCGGGCGATACAATAATAACTTGTTCGTGGCTTAACAGGCTTTCTTCAAGATCAGTTAAACGCGCCCAATCCAGTAAACCAGACGGTTCGTTAAAGTTTGACTCGTTGCGCCAGCGATGTGTACGGGTGTCTAGCACAACAACTTTAGGTGTTGTAGTTAGTTCGTAATGCCAGTAGTTAAACTCATGTAAGGACTTGTCAAATGCTTTAAATTGCCAAACATCCTCATCAACTAAGCTATCTTTGAACGGTTGTATTAATGCACTTGTTTTAGTGAGTGCATCATTACCTATTCCTTGAAACAACCAATAACTGGCTAAGCCATTGCTCACAATACGTTTACTACTTTTATTTTGACTTATTGCTTGCTCCCACCCAGCAGTAAGATTCCAGTCGTCAGTGACATCGTGATCGTCAAACATCATCAACGTAGATACATTGGCAAATAACCGCTCTACCTCACTCAAACCTTCTGCATAATCAATTAGAGCCGTTTTTTCAGCATTGAAAATAGTCTGATTTTTATTATTTTGCTCTGTATATTGCGTCTTCTCTAGATCAACACATGCCCAAGCTGCCGCACTAAAATTCAGCAAATAGAGCGCGATATATTCTTCAAAATAAATAAGGTGATTGTAAGCCTTGACGCTTGAAAAGTGCGGTTCGTCTTTTTTTAACCAATAACCTACGCCTAACTTAGAACGATTTTGCCAAGGCATTTTAGGTAAAAAATGATGCCTATTATAAAGCTGCTCGTTTATATCGCTGGGTAAAGCAAGCTCAAGTGGTTGCTCTTTATATATGCCAAGCTGATCTATTAATTGATAAATAACCAACAACATAGGCCCTGCTACATCATCGGCATACACCTGATCGCCGCTGAGCAAAAGTAGCTGCGCGCCTTGTTCATTCTTACTGCGCTGAGTGTTTTGCCATTTACTTGCCGATACTAAACTATCTTTTGCTGGGTGATGTGCGTTACGACACGAACCATGCAAAATATCAGTCAGTTTATTGGGAATTACAAACGCGGGAGTTGGCTGATTTTCAAAACACCAAGGAGATAAATCAATGCTCTTACCATCGATAAAAAGCGCATAAGGGAGCTGTGTATCGAGAGGAAACTGCTCGTTTATAGGTTTTATAACAACAAAGTGTAAAAATAAGTGTTCGCCTAGCGCAATACTTTGCTGTTCACTGTAGCTTTCATTATTTATAAGATCTATACGACAATTTGCAGGCTCGGATGTAGCAAACTGAATGCACACACCCGCTTGCTCCGCACGGCGCACCATTGGCCCCATTAGTAAAATAGGAAGTTGCCCCGTTTTAGTCATCATAGGGTTAGCCTTTAGCTGCTAATTTAAATAAAGAGTAAAAATTGTCAGTCGTCGCTTTAGCTAACTCGTTAAAACTAATACCCTTTAATTCACTTATATAATAAGCGACATCTTCTACGTACGCTGGCTGATTAGTTTGCCCGCGATGGGGTACTGGCGCTAAATAAGGCGAGTCGGTCTCTATTAATAAACGATCGAGTGGAATTTTTTTAACAACGTCTTTTAGCTCTACCGCATTTTTAAACGTAACAATGCCTGAAATAGAAATGTAAAAGCCCATGTCTATAGCTTTTTTAGCCATATCCCAATCTTCTGTAAAACAATGTAATACACCGCCGCAATTTTCAGCGTTATGCTCACGCATTAAATTAATGGTGTCGTCGCGTGCATCACGAGTATGAATAATTAACGGCTTTTGCAATTCGTTAGCCACTTCAATATGCCCAACAAAACTAGCTTGTTGCACTGCGTGTGTGTCTTTTGCGTAGTAGTAATCTAGGCCTGTTTCGCCAATCGCAACTACTTTTTCATGAGATGCGAGTTCGGTTAATAATTGTTTATTAAGCGCGTCTTTTTGATCAAGCGGATGAACACCACAAGAGGCTGATACATCAGCATAATGCTTAATTTTATCGAGCATACTTGGAAACTGATCAAGTGTTACGCTTACACATAAAAAATGTTCAATCTTTTTTGCGCGCGCTTTATCAAGCACTTGGTCAAGGTTTAAATCGAGTTTATCAAAATCAAGACGGTCTAAATGGCAATGTGAATCTACTATCAAAATTGGGCCTGTTATTACTACATGGTGTAAGTTGGATTACCGGAGTTTAACATAGTCCCCAGTAGTTTTTCGATCTTGGTATTTAGGTTTGTTTTATCATCTAAAAAGCTAATACCTATGCCAGGCGGGTTTGAACTTTGTGCGCCTTGAGGCGTGATCCACGATACTTTACCGGTGACTACGTCATCCTCTAGTGCATCAGGTAATGTGACTCTAAGCGCCAATGAATGACCCGCTTCGTAGCGCATATTCGTTCGTACAAACAAGCCCCCTTTGTTTAGGTAAGGCATATAACAGCGATATAACTCATCGAGGTCATCTATATCAACTAATAGCTCTTGCATGTTTAGTCCTGTTTATTGATTACGTAATATGTACGCTAATCGCGATACTGCCAGCGATAAATTAAGGCCAAGGATCTTTGTATTATTTTGCAAAAACTCGCTCAGTGCTTGTTGCGCAACTTGATACGCTTCAAAGTTCATACCTTGCAACAGCTGCTGCTTTAATTGCTCACTTAAGAACAAAGTAAATATACGAACAAGCTCAGGCTGTTTATTTATAATATCGACTAACGCTTTGAAATTATGACTTTGTTTAAACTCAGTTGCAAATTTATAGAGCATATCAATACTTTGTAGCTGATTTTGTTCTTGCCACTGCTTTATTTGTAACGGCTGGTTGTAAAAAAGAGGCAACCAGCTATAACCGGTAATTTGCAATGCTTCAAGCCATTGCTGGGCAAGCTGTGTGTTTGTTACTTTTACATCGGTTTTAGCACAACGGCTCAATATAGTCGCTGGAAGTTGCGCAGCTTGGCTTGTGGTCAGTATTAAAAATCGGCTATTACTTGGCTCTTCTAATGTTTTTAATAATGCATTTGCTGCGGCTGTTGTCATTTTTTCACAGTTTTCGATGACAACAACTTTGTTGCCATTTTGCGCTGCAGAGTGATGCATAAAATCACTAATACCCCGAATATCATCTACGCCTATACTTTTCCCATCTACCTGCGTTAAACGTTTATCGGGATGTGTACCCGCGAGCGTTAACGAACAACTCTTACAATGTCCGCACGGGGCTAAAATGCTGTTAGGAGCCGCTGATTGCGCCACTACATTTTGGCACAATAGTGCATTAGCTAACTGATCACTTAACTCAAATTTACCAACACCAATAGGGCCGCAAAATAATTGCGCATGATGAAAGCGATGGCCACGAAAGCTTTGCGCTAAGCGTTGCTGTGTATCGTGTAACCAAGGCAATGCCATGTTATTTTAACCCTTCAAAAAATGTACGTAATACGTTGGTGATATCACGATGCACTTTGTCAATATCTTGATTTGCATCAACTGTTTGAATTGAACTATCGTCACTAGCAAGCTCAAGGTAACGCATACGTGTACGTTGAAAAAACTCAATCGCTTCTTGTTCTATACGATCTAACTCACCTCGCCCTTTCGCGCGTTCAAGGCCAATAACAGGGTCAATATCAAGGTAAATAGTTAAATCAGGTTTTAGCCCTTTTAATACCATTGACGATAACGACGCGAGTGTATTTGAGCTAATACCACGCCCGCCACCTTGATAGGCTTGAGACGATAAATCATGACGATCCGCAAGTATCCATTTGCCTTGCTCAAGCGCTGGATTAATTACGTTATGCATCAACTGCGAACGTGCCGCATACATAATTAACAGCTCTGTCTCAAATGCAATTTCTTCAGTGTGTTCTGCTTTTACAAGGGTGCGTAGTGACTCAGCTAGCGGTGTACCACCTGGTTCGCGTACGTTTATAAAGTCGATCTCTTTTTTGTTTAAGAAATCTTGGCATAATGAAATTGCCGTAGATTTACCAGCGCCTTCTAGGCCTTCAATGACGATAAATTTTGGTTTCATAAAAAATTAATTCTTTTTATTTAATATATACGTTTTAACTGCTGCATTGTGCTGTTTTAACGTGGTTGAAAATTGATGACTGCCATCACCTTTTGCGACAAAGTAAACGTATTCACTGTGAGGTGGATTAACAGCGGCTAAAATAGCGGCTTTGGATGGCATGGCTATCGGTGTAGGCGGTAGCCCCTTAATACGATACGTATTGTAGGGTGTGTAGTCGCGTAAGTCTTTGCGTTTAATATCACCATCAAAATTCTCTCCTAACCCATATATTACGGTTGGGTCGGTTTGAAGGCGCATATTGGTATTTAATCTATTTACAAACGCTGAGGCAATTAACGGACGCTCGCTGGCAAGCCCCGTTTCTTTTTCAATAATTGAAGCCATTATTAATACTTCATAAGCTGAGTTATAAGGTAAATTTTGTGCTCGTTGCTGCCATGCATCATCGAGTGTTTGCTGCATTTTTTGCGCTGCACGTTTTAACACACTGCTTGCGGTATCGTTATTATGATAATGGTACGTATCGGGAAATAACCACCCTTCAAGGTGTATATCGCTACTCAATACTTGCTGACTTAGTTGCTCAATGTTTAAATCATTTTTTAAGTTAGTGGCATTTTTAATCGCCGCTAACACATCGCGCAGTGCTTGGCCTTCAATAATAGTAAAACTAAAGCTAACTTGTTGCCCTTGATTTATTTTTTTTATGTTATCGATAACGCTCGTATTTGAAAGCGCGTAAAGTCCCGCTTTTAAATCGGTGAGTGTTGGATCTAGTTTTGCGATTATTTGATAACGCCAGCAGCTATCGACCCAATTATTAGCTTGCCACTGCTGACAGAGCTTATTAAAGCCAGTGCCGCGTTTAACTTCAAACTGGGTGTTATTTGTTACCATTAAAGGGGTATTTATTGTCGCTTGTAATTGCTGATAACCAATAGCAGTCGTTATAACAGCTAAAAAAAGTACCGATAAAATAACTTTTAACACTCAGCCTCCTTGGCTAATAATTTAGTGAGTAATGCATGGCTGTTTGCTGTATTAAATACCTGTTGCTCAATACTTTTTACAGGCACAGCCCCCATTAAGCTGTTGCACACAAATACGGCGTCGGCTTGGGTTAAGTCTTCTACTTGCACGCGCTTAAATTCAACAGGCAATTTATCACATAACGATTGCAGATAAACGCCCTTTATTCCGCACTCATCAACCAATGGTGAAAATACTTTATGATTTTTAATCGCAAAAATATTGGCGGCAGATGCTTCAATTACATTGTCATTGTGATCAAGGACTAATACATCGTCGCAGTTTTGCGTTTGCATCGCTCTTTTTATAAGTACTTGCTCAAGGCGGTTTAGTGTTTTAAATCCCGCTAAATAAGGCTGAGCTGCTAATTTAATGGGGCTTATTTCAAGCCTGACTCCTTTTTTAGCAAGTGCACTATAACTGCTAGGGTAATCGAGCACACTCAATAAAATAGTAATATTACATTCACTTGGTAAACCATAACCACGCCCACCTTCACCTCGGGTTATCAGTATTTTGAGCACACTGAGCTGCAGATCGGTTATATGCTGTGTGATTTTATTTTCAAGGCTATTAAATTCTAACTCAGGAAACCCCAGACGCTCTGCACATTCAATCAAACGCACTTTATGATGAGGCCAATACTGTACTTGCCCATCAACAACCTTAGCCGTTGTAAAAAAGCCATCACCGTAGTTTAAGCCACGATCGCTTGTGCTGATGGTAGTGCTATCACTTGCTGTAATAATTGTTTGTGTATGGTTTATTATTTTTTGCATAAAAAAAAGCTCAGTTAAACAACTGAGCTCTTATAAGTTAGTTCGTTGTTAAAAAGATTATACCTTTTTAAACAGCAACGAGCCATTAGTACCACCAAAGCCGAACGAGTTACACAGTGCAAAGTCTAACTTGGCATCACGTGCAGTGTGCGCAATATAATCTAAGTCACACCCTTCGTCTGGGTTATCAAGGTTGATTGTAGGAGACACTTTTTGATCTGTAAGCGATAAAATCGAAATAATTGACTCAACAGAGCCCGCTGCCCCCAGTAAGTGTCCCATCATTGACTTAGACGAACCAACCATTACATCTTTAGCTGCATTACCAAAAATAGACTTAACAGCCGCAGTTTCAGCTTTATCACCAGCATGCGTTGATGTACCGTGTGCGTTAATATAACCCACTTGCTGTGCGTTTACTTGTGCATCGTTTAACGCGTTTTCCATCGCAAGTGCGGCCCCAGCACCGTCTTCTGGTGGGGAGGTCATGTGATGCGCATCGCCACTCATACCAAAGCCAACCAGCTCGGCATAAATTTTAGCGCCACGTGCTTTAGCGTGTTCGTATTCTTCAACGACAACAACACCTGCCCCATCAGATAATACAAAACCGTCACGGTCTTTGTCCCAAGGACGAGAAGCCGCTTGTGGATCATCGTTACGGGTTGATAATGCGCGCGCCGCATTAAAGCCGCCCATACCAATTGGTGTGCTTGCTTTTTCTGCACCACCGGCAACCATTGCATCTGCATCACCGTATGCAATCATACGCGCTGCATGACCAATATTATGCAAACCTGTTGTACAGGCTGTCACAATAGAAATATTTGGCCCACGGAGTCCATGCATTATTGATAAATGACCAGAAATCATATTAATAATGGTAGAGGGTACGTAAAATGGTGAGAGCTTACGTGGACCGCTATTTAATAGTTTAACGTGGTTTTCTTCTATAAGCGTTAATCCACCAATGCCAGAGCCCACAGCAACACCTATACGTGTTGCATTTTGCTCTGTTACTTCTAGACCAGAATCTTTAAAGGCTTGAACACCCGCTGCAATACCGTACTGGATAAATAAATCCATCTTTTTAGCATCTTTTGCTGGCATGTAAGCCGATGCATCAAAGTCATTAATTAAACCAGCGAACTTTGTACCAAATTTTGATGTGTCAAAGTGAGTTATTGTTTGAATACCACTTTTACCATCTAATAAGCCTTGCCAGGTTGATTGAACATCATTACCTAACGGCGTCAACATTCCTAAGCCAGTTACGACGACTCGACGTTTAGCCACGGTTTGCCTCCAATAAGGGATATTTTTATAAGGTGGATGATCATACCCAAGCTACCTCAAAGTACTAGTCTCAAAATAGATTAAAAATGCATAACACAAACAAAAATAATTTTTAATTAAGATTGGCGGTTAAGGCTAGGTTTTGAATCATGAACTTTGAGGTGGTTTGGATATATAGATTAAGGGCAGCGAATGCTGCCCTTAATGTGCGATAAATTACTCAGCGTGAGCTGTAACGTAATCGATTGCAGTTTGTACTGTAGTGATCTTTTCAGCTTCTTCGTCTGGGATCTCAGTATCAAACTCTTCTTCAAGAGCCATAACTAGTTCAACAGTATCAAGAGAATCTGCACCTAGGTCATCTACGAAAGAAGATTCATTTTTAACTTCTTCTTCTTTAACACCTAGTTGTTCAATAATAATTTTCTTTACGCGTTCTTGGATATCGCTCATTCTTCTTTCCTTTATTAAAAACGCCAATGCGTTATTTTCAGATTGCCGCGTAGTTTACGCCGCATAATTCTCTGATTCAATGATTTGACCATAAATAATTATCTGGTCAAACCTCTGAGAGTAAGTTTTGTCTTTTATCGCTTATTTTCGCAGCGATTTCAAGTATGTTTAAAGCAAGTTCACAAAAAATTCAATGTTTTTGAGTTACTCTACTTAACTTAAATTAGTTTTAGTACAGGTAAAATAACGATTAAACCATGTACATCGCACCATTTACATGCAAAGTTTCGCCTGATACATACGCCGCAGCATCAGATGCTAAGTAACAAACTGCAGCGGCTATTTCGTCTGGTTGGCCTAAACGCCCTGCCGGTACATTAGCAAGTGTAGCTGCTTTTTGATCGTCACTGAGTTCATCGGTCATATCCGTTTGAATAAAACCAGGCGCTACTACATTTACTGTAATACCACGAGAAGCCACTTCGCGTGCAAGCGATTTAGAAAAACCAATTACACCGGCTTTAGCTGCCGCATAATTAGCTTGCCCTGCATTGCCCATAGTACCGACTACTGAGCCTATGTTAATAATACGACCGTTCTTTTTCTTCATCATTGGACGTAATACCGCTTTAGATAAACGGAAGATTGAGCTTAGGTTGGTATCGATAATATCATCCCACTCAGACTCTTTCATACGCATTAATAAGTTGTCACGTGTAATACCTGCGTTATTTACAAGTACATCGATGTCACCTAAGTCCGCTTTTATTGCCGCAAGTGTTGTCTCTATTGATGCAGGATCAGTGACGTTTAGCGCATAGCCCTTACCATTGTCACCTAAATATTCACTGATTTTAGCAGCGCCTGACTCACTGGTCGCAGTACCCGCAACTTTTGCACCTTGTGCAACTAAGGTTGTTGCGATTGCTTTACCAATACCACGGCTAGCGCCGGTGATGAGGACAACTTTGCCCTCTAAAGAAAATAAATTAGACATTATATATACTCTTATTTAGCTGCATCAATTGAAGCGGCATCGTTTACTGAGCCACAGATCATTGCTTTATCGATTCGTTTTGCCAGCCCTGTTAGTACTTTACCAGGACCAAATTCGTAGCTTTGCGTTACACCTTGTGCAACTAATGCTTGGACTGTTTCAGTCCAGCGAACTGGGCTATAAAGCTGGCGTACTAGTGCATTTTTGATCGCATCAGCACAACGCTCTGCTTTTACATCAACATTATTAATTACATCACACTTAGGTGTATTAAATGTTAAAGCGGCTAAATCAACAGCTAATTTATCAGCTGCTGGTTTCATTAATTCACAATGCGAAGGGACACTTACAGAAAGTGGTAGTGCACGTTTAGCACCAGCATCTTTACATGCTTGCGATGCTCTATCTACTGCTGCTTTATGGCCTGCAATAACAACTTGGCCTGGGGAGTTGTAATTTACTGGAGAAACAACGTCGCCTTGGGCTGACGCGGCGCAAGCTGCTTTAATTTCTTCATCGCTTAAGCCAATTATTGCCGCCATTGAACCTATGCCAGCAGGGACTGCTTCTTGCATATACAAACCACGGTTTTCAACTAGTTTAACCGCTTCGCTCAAGCTAATAACATCACTACATACCAGTGCTGAGTACTCTCCTAAGCTGTGGCCTGCCATAACAACGTCAGTATCAGGGTTTGCTGCTAACCAATCACGGTAAATAGCAACACTTGCAGTTAGTAATGCAGGTTGTGTGCGGTGAGTTTGATTTAATTTTTCTTCTGGGCCATTAAGAACTAGCTCTGCTAAGTCGTAACCCAGTGCATCAGATGCCTCAGCAAATGTTGCTTTAGCACTCTCTGAACTCTCTAGTAGCGCGTGTAACATGCCAACGCTTTGCGAGCCTTGACCTGGGAATAGAAGTGCAATTTTTTGTGCCATACTTTGCTCTTTTTAATTAAACAAATAAATAATGAATTACACGGCACATCAATTATTGATTGACCGCCGTGTCTTTAGAATGTGTTTTTTCGAAAATAGCAGCTATTTTATCAGGAAGTTGACGTTCAACTTCCTTAACTGCTTCATCGATTGCAGCTTGAAATGCTTTAGCGGAGGCATTTCCATGGCTTTTAACGACAATACCGCGCAATCCTACCAGAGAAGCACCGTTATACTGGTCGGGGTTCACCCTTTTATAGAGTTTTTTTATTATTGGGCGCAACATAAACGCCAAACATTTGTATAAAATGTGTTTTTCGAGTGCTGCTGTAAACTTATTCATAATAAGCTTAGCAATACCTTCACATGTTTTAAGCGCAACATTACCAACAAATCCTTCGCATACAATTACATCAGCTTTACCTGTAAAAATATCGCTACCTTCACTGTAACCAATATAATTAATGTAGGGGCTTTGCTGCATTAATTGTGCGGCCTGTTTAATATCATCATGGCCTTTAATGTCTTCAGCGCCGATATTTAATAAACTAACACGAGGGTTATCAGTGCTCAGAGCTTGCCCTGCCACTACAGAGCCCATAATGCCAAACTGATACAGCATTTCGGCATCGCAATGTACATTAGCGCCCAAATCGAGCAAATATACAGGGTTTTTACGCTCTGTAGGTACCGCTGAAATGAGTGCAGCACGTTTAACGCCTGGCAGCATTTTTAATACGTAGTGAGCCATAAAGAATAGCGCGCCCGTGTTACCAGAGCTGACACATGCTTGAGCCTCACCCGATTTAACTAAATCAAGGGCGACACGCATAGAAGAATCTTTTTTTGAACGCACAGCAATTGCAGGTTCGCATGCATTTGTGACAATTTCACTGCAATGACGAATTATAAGTCTTGGGTGAGATAAAGAATCGAGGGATTCGAGTTCTTTAGATATAACCTGTTCGTTACCACACAAAATGAGTGTTAAATTGGCATGAACATTTACCGCATGAACGGCAGCAGGAATAGATGAACGGGGGCCGTAATCGCCCCCCATCATATCTAACGCTATGGTTAGATGATTCAGCATATAAGTAATCTCTTATTTAGAAATTACTTGAACGCCTTTGTAGTAACCATCTGCAGTCACATGGTGACGACGATGAGTCTCACCAGATGTTTGATCTACAGTTAAAGTTGGACCACTGATCGCATCGTGTGAACGGCGCATGCCGCGTCTTGCACGAGACTTTTTGCTTTTTTGTACAGCCATAGTCTTCTCCTAAGAATCTTTCTTAAGTTGTTTCAAAATATCAAATGGATTAGGTTTATCATCTTCCGCCTTTAAAACACCAAAGCTGGCAGGCTTTGCTGAATAACTGCATGAAGCTTCGTTGTGGGTAGCCACTAATGGAATTGCTAAAATCAGTTCATCTTCAATTAAATTAAAGATGTTAACTTCACCATTTTCATCAAGTGCTACTTCATCGTAGTCTTCTGGAAAAATATCTAACTCAGTATCTTCACCTACTGGTGAATATACAAAGTCTTGAACCAAATCCAACCCTAAATCACCATTACAACGTTGACAAATCACAGTTACGTGTGTGGACAAATTGCCTCTAATCACAGCGAAACCTTGATCGTCGTTTTTGCAATGAATTTTTACCGCTATTTCACCTACTTCTTCCTGCACAACTTTCTCTAAACGAGTAAGTTTTTCAAGCGGTACAATTCCGTCATACTTTAAACGGTGCTGCGCTGCTTTGCCTGGATGAAGAGTGATGGGAATTTTCACCTTTTGCATAGGGGCTGCATCATATAGATAGTTAGTTTGTTAGTCAAAGTAAAAAACCATTTTTACTTGGTTTTTAACGTGTTTTACTCACGGATCTGATTTATCCTAACTCAATCTTATTTATCGCAGGAAAACAATCCGTGATGCACCCACTTATATTAGCGTCAAGCTCGCCTTTTAGGCAGTCTTTATTACAAAAATTTAATTTACCATTTGAAACATTTTCACCAGACGTTGACGAGTCTGCGCACAAAGGCGAAACCCCCACAGAACTAGTTAAACGTTTAAGTGAATTAAAAGCATCTGCTGCTAATAAACACTTTAACAAAGGCTTAGCTATTGGGTCAGACCAAGTCGCTGTGTTTAATAATCAAATTTTAGGTAAACCACACAATAAGCAAAATGCCATAAAACAACTAAATTTATTTAGCGGTCATACTGTAACATTTTTAACAGGGCTTTGTGTTTACGATATTGTAACTGGCGCCAAAAAAACCTGTGTTGAACCTTTTGATGTTACATTTAAAACACTCAATGACGCACAAATTAGTGCTTATTGTGATGCAGAGCAGCCGTATAACTGTGCTGGCAGCTTTAAAAGTGAAGGGTTGGGGATCTGTTTGTTTGAAAGGTTAAGCGGAGACGATCCTAACAGCCTAATCGGTTTACCATTAATTAAACTCAGCCAATTACTGGCTGAGTTTGGTATTGATGTACTAACCGTTCAAAACAAGTTCTAGTTAACCTGAACTCTGGTTAAGATATTTACTAATATATTGAATCATAGTGATATTTAAATTTATTTTTCTCTAGCCAGAGATTTTCAGTGAAAACAAGGCGAACTTACGCGTCAATAGCGGGCCTATTACAAGTAAATTCAACGTAGTTAGCGCTGAAAATAGCAGCTTGAGATAGATTTATTATCCAGAGCTCAGGTTAGTTAAATAAATTAGCCAAGTAACACCTGTTGCAGCTGCAGATAGTTATCTACGGTTGCAATAGGATCAAGCTCATTTAGCTGCTGAGCGCTGTGTACGCCCATCGTTACACCAATTCTATCCATGCCAGCAGCTTTTGCCATTGTCATGTCTATTTGAGTGTCACCAATCATTACAGCATCTTGAGCGCTTAAGCCAAGCTCTTCAAGCAACTGATGCAGCATATCTGGAGAGGGCTTTGACTGTGCTTCATCGCTTGTTCGCGTTGCACTAAAAAAATGGCGTAACTGGCTTTGGTCAAGTAAACGATCTAACCCACCTCGACCTTTACCTGTTGCAACCGCTAAAACAATGCCCTGCTCTTTTAAAGCACTTAATACACTAGCAACATCGTCAAATACAGGAGTAGAAGTGATATCCACACTGTATTGGTGTTTATACCCTGTAATTAACGCTTCATGTTGTGCTGTATGCGCTGGAAATAAAACATCTATTGCTTTATCAAGCGACAGGCCAATAATGTTTTTGATTGCGTCATCACCTGGTGGTGTGATGCTAAGCAATTCGGCACTACTGCGGATACAGTTCACTATTTTAGTGACCGAATCCATAATAGTGCCGTCCCAATCAAAAATAACAAGCTTATATTTTTTAACGGGAGTTATCGCAATCACAGTTTTGCATCTCGTAATTTTAGTAATGTATTTTTAAGCGTTTTGTCTAGTGGTGCCTCAATACGCATGGTTGTTTCGTTTTTAGGGTGATAAAAACTTAAATCATGGGCGTGTAAAAACAATCGATTTAAACCGACTTTACGCATAGATTCATCAAACCCCTGATCGCCATACTTATCATCGCACGCTATTGGGTGACCTTTACATTGCGTATGCACACGAATTTGGTGCGTGCGCCCTGTAACCGGCGATGCTTGTACCAATGAGCAATCGTTAAAACGTTCAAGTACTTTAAAGCGAGTATGCGAAGGTTTACCTTCAGTGTTATCTACACGTACTACGCGCTCACCCGATTTAAGTGTATTTTTACGCAGCCCTTCGGTTACATTCTTCGTTTTAGAGTCCCATTGCCCTTCTACAAGCGCCCAATAGTTTTTTTCCATAGTTTTTTCACGAAGTTGCTCATGCAATGCTGTTAACACTGAACGACGCTTCGCTATAAGTAAACAACCCGATGTATCACGGTCAAGCCTATGAACTAGCTCAAGGCTACGCTCCTCTGGGCGAAGTGCGCGCAAAGCTTCTATTAAACCATAACTTAAACCACTGCCGCCATGAACGGCCATACCGGATGGTTTATTAATGACAATAAGGTATTTATCCTCAAATAATATATCGTTTTCTAAGCGCGTTACTTTATCGAGTTTTGAAGGTACAAATTCTTCGCGCTCAGCCACTCTAATCGGCGCAATACGCAGTACATCATCAAGTTGCAGCTTATACACAGGCTTAATGCGTTTTTTATTAACTCGCACCTCGCCTTTACGCAATAGTTTATAAATAGCGCTTTTAGGCACCCCTTTTAAATGGGTAATAAGAAAGTTATCAATTCGTTGACCTAAATGGTCCTCATTGATTGTGACATAAGTTACTTGTAAGTCGTTTTTTTCTGACATTGCCTAATCACTAATTTAAGTAAAATAATTTAGTTGCTAACACTGTAATAATAGTGGGATAATCAGCAGCGCAAATATTTAGTATTTGCAAATAACAACGGTGCTTTTTAACACATTAAAACATTCGTGATGCACATTCTGGGTAGCCGATCATACAGATCCGAGTTAAGTTTTCCAAAGCTTTTATACATACCTAGTAAACACGTGCGATCAATTAACAGCAATGCGCGTAATATATTGCTGGTTAAGTTTGAACATGAAGCGACTTTTAACGTGATAGAAAAAGCAATGAACAGATAATTTGTCTGATAGTGACGACGTAACAACACGTCGTTCAGCATTTGCTCAATTATTGTAGTGCCGTATAGCAGCTTATTTAGAACTAAAAAAATCTAATAAATAAGCGTTCATTAACATTGGCAGTGACTTTGCTTATAAAATAACGATTAACACTACATCAAATGTGTATTGTTAAACTATTTAATGAGCCCAACACGCCTAATATGAATGATATTTAGTAAGATTAATATGACAGGCCGACTTCTGGGTAAAATGTAAAGCAGCTGAAAAGCCGACATTTTTACACCATTAAGAATTTAATAGCGTGACTACGCACTATTGTTTGCCACCATTAAAATACTGCATACGAAAATACAGAGCCGTTCCGTTAAAGACCCAGTCGTGAGGCTGCACATTCTAAAAACAGGAACAACTGAACAGGCGAGAAAACATCGTCATGTCAGCGACATAAACTAGTAGAGTAATAATATGAAACGTATGCTAATCAATGCAACGCAGCAAGAAGAAATGCGTGTAGCACTGGTTGACGGCCAGCGCCTATATGATTTAGATATAGAAAGCCCAGGTCACGAACAGAAAAAAGCGAATATTTACAAAGGTAAAATTACTCGCATTGAACCATCTCTTGAAGCCGCATTTGTTGATTACGGTGCTGATCGCCATGGTTTCCTTCCTCTAAAAGAAATTGCCCGTACCTACTTCCCTGCAGGTTACACTTTCCACGGTCGCCCGAATATTCGTGACGTGATCAAAGAAGGTCAAGAAGTAATCGTACAAGTAGATAAAGAAGAGCGTGGCCAAAAAGGCGCTGCGTTAACAACCTTTATCAGTGTTGCCGGTAGCTATTTAGTACTTATGCCAAACAACCCTCGTGCTGGCGGTATTTCACGTCGTATTGAAGGGGATGAACGTACTGAGCTTAAAGAAGCGCTTAATCGTTTAGAACTCCCTAAAGGAATGGGCTTAATTGTTCGTACCGCTGGTGTTGGTAAATCATTTGAAGAACTAAACTACGACTTAAAAGCACTACTAGTCCACTGGGAAGCCATTAGGCTTGCTGCTGAAAGTGCTAAAGCGCCATTTTTAATCCACCAAGAAAGTAACGTTATATTCCGTGCAATTCGCGATTATCTACGCCGTGACATTGGTGAGATTTTAATTGATAAACCCCGTGTTTTTGAAGAAGCGCAAGCGCACATTGAACGTTTCCGCCCTGATTTCATGAGCCGCGTTAAGCTTTATCAAGGTGATACTCCATTATTCACCCATTACCAGATTGAAAGCCAAATAGAATCTGCGTTTCAACGTGAAGTACGCTTACCATCAGGTGGTTCAATTGTAATTGACCCTACCGAAGCGCTAACGTCTATCGATATTAACTCGTCTAAAGCAACTAAAGGCGGTGATATCGAAGAAACAGCACTTAACACTAACTTAGAAGCTGCTGACGAAATTGCGCGCCAATTACGTCTGCGTGATTTAGGTGGTTTAATTGTTATCGACTTTATCGATATGACGCCACCACGCCATCAGCGTGAAGTAGAAAATCGTTTAAAAGATGCTGTTCGCCCAGACCGTGCTCGCGTTCAAATTGGTAAAATATCTCGCTTTGGTTTACTTGAAATGTCGCGTCAACGCTTACGTCCTTCATTGGGTGAAGCGAGCCAAGGACCATGTCCTCGTTGTAGCGGTCAAGGGACGATTCGTTCTAACGAGTCAATCGCACTATCTATCCTTCGTTTAATTGAAGAAGAAGCGATTAAGGACAATACCACACAAGTAAATGCACAAGTGCCTGTTGCTGTTGCCGCTTATTTATTAAATGAGCAACGCCGTAGCGTTCACCGCATCGAAAAGCAACATAACTGTGACGTAGTGATTATTCCTAATCAACATATGGAAACACCACACTACGAAGTAATGCGTTTACGCAAAGACGAAACGATTGAAACTGTTAGCTATGGACAGGTTGTTGCTCCAGAAGCTGAAACGTTTGAAATGTCGAGAACACCCGTTGCAGCTGTGCGTGAAGAACCAATGTTAAAAGGCGTTGTTATGCCTTCTACACCTGCGCCTCAAGCAGCACCGGCCGCAATTGCTACTCCAGCTGTCGCTAGTTCAAAAGCGCAAGGTGGGCTATTAGACACTATCGCGAAATGGTTTAAATCACTCTTTGCTAGCGAAAGCGAAGAAGAGAAGAAAGAAGCCGCTGAGAAGTTACAGCAAGAAGAAGCGCGTAACAATAAGAACCGTGGTAATGATAATCGTCGTCGTAATAACAACCAACGTCGTCGTAATAATAACCCGCGTTCAAAGCCTCGTGCAGAACGTGCAACGAATGAAGAAGACGTTAAAACAGACTCTGTAGCTGTAACTAACGAGAATCAGGAAAAAAGCGAAAATCGCAATAAGCGTCGTCGTAATCCTAATTCACGCAAACGACCAGAGCGCAAAACTGAAGATAAAGACCAAGTAAAAACTGATGCTCCAGCAAAAGTTACGGAGAAAGTTGAAGTAGAGTCTAAGTCAGCGCCAGCGCAAGAAACTAAGGAACAAAAACCTAAGGTTCGTCGCCAACGTCGTAATTTACGTAAGAAAGTACGCTTAGAAGACGAAAATGCTGAGCAAGTGCAGTCAACTGTTCAAGCTCCTGAGCAAGCACTAGAGAAAGAAGAAAAACCACAAGTTCAACCGCAAGCACCTGCTGTAGAAAAGCAACAACAGGCACCAGCTGAAAAAGCGGCGCATATTAAAGAAGAAATAGTAGATATTGAATCTAACGATGACACAGTATCTACTGACGAAGAACAAGAGCAAACACGTACGCGTTCGCGCCGCTCTCCTCGTCACCTTCGTGCATCAGGTCAGCGTCGCCGTCGTCCTGAAGGTGAAAACGCTGAAAACAAATCAGACGAAGCGCCTGCATTTGTGCCAGTAGCAGATCAAGCTGCAGCTGAATATGAAGCTGAACTTAGAGCTAAAGCGCAAGAAACAGCGGTTGATGCTTCTGAAAAAGTTGAACAAGCAGTTGCTGTAGAAGACTTAGCTAAAGTTGAAACGCCAGT
>NZ_PNDU01000180.1:0-622 GCF_005886635.1 Pseudoalteromonas sp. S558
AAGCCTCTAGAAATTTAGGGGTAAATCCCAACATGCTTGGTCGGTGGATAAAAGAAGCTGAAAATGATGATGGGCAGGCTTTTAGAGGGAACGGTAATTTAACCCCTGAGCAAGAAGAGATCAGAGAGCTAAAAGCGCAAGTGAAACGCCTAGAAATGCAGTGTGAAATATTAAAAAAAGCGACGGTCTTCTTTGCCAAAGAAACGAAGTGAAATATTCGTTCATAACCCAATACAAGAAGACCTAGCCTGTGGCGGTCATGTGCCAAATACTGGGTGTAAAAAGTAACAATTACTATAGTTATCAAAAGCGATATTCAACTAAATCAGAGGATCCAACACATCAAGAAATGATTGATTGGGTCAAGGACATAGCGCACTTCAGTGATAATACTTACGGTGAAAGGCGTATTCAGAAAGTCTTAAATGCACTCGGTTTTCCGGTGAGCCGTCACAAAACAGCACCGTTAATGAAAGAGGCAAATGTCTGGGTGCGTTATAAAAAGAAATACAAAGTTTGCCGATATCGGTATTGAGTTGAGCCGACAAACCATGTCGAGTTGGATGCTACGCTGCGCGCAATTGTTGTCACCGCTGTATCAGCGCTTAAAAGAAACCTTGGT
>NZ_PNDU01000181.1:0-772 GCF_005886635.1 Pseudoalteromonas sp. S558
AAGTGCACCTAAACCCCGAACGTGAAATCGTCAACGTGGAGAGTGCATAACGTAGTGATCGCGACAACTAGTTTGACAAACACCGATTACTCCATTTCTGATTGAAAGCACCTCTCACTTAAGGGCTTGATTTTTTTAAACTGTCCTAATCATCAGTAATCAAATTAGAAGATGCTCTTTTATAGTCCCAATTTTTGAGCCAAGTCTTGTTGGTTTACTTTTATCATCTGATATGGCGTTAATTACATAAATTAAATGGACACACTGATCAATATACCTTTCAGTTGGTGCCCAATACATAGGTACCATTCCTATTACAGCAAACCATAATTCTAATAGGCCTTGGTCTTCAGGAGTTGTTGAAGTTTATTACCGTGTTTGGATTCATTCTTAACGGCTAAAACAGACAGCACTCTAAATCAACCAGCAAGGGTGTATTATTAGATTTACTTTTTAGGTTAAAAATTTATCTTTTATTATGGGCTGTTGATCTTTGTTTGAATTTTGTGCGCAAGCGGTAATCTCGTATAATTTACTTCGCCAAAAACAAACTTTACGAGATTACCATGCCTCGATTAATGCTCACTGATAAGTTGTGGTCGAAGCTAAAATCAATTTTGCTTGAAGATAGAGTTTATAACAAGCTTGAACACAGACAAACGATGGAAGGAATTTTATATCGCTTACGTGTTGGTTGCCCATGGCATCACATCCCTGAGTCTTTTGTTTTATGGAATACTATTTAACGCCTATTTCTACTATGGTATAAAAA
>NZ_PNDU01000182.1:0-740 GCF_005886635.1 Pseudoalteromonas sp. S558
AAAATTTACTGAGGTAAATGCGGTTTAATGTATTAGGGGCTGTTGATCTTTGTTTGAATTTTGTGCGCAAGCGGTAATCTCGTATAATTTACTTCGCCAAAAACAAACCTTACGAGATTACCATGCCCCGATTAATGCTCACTGATAAGTTGTGGTCGAAGCTAAAATCAATTTTGCTTGAAGATAGAGTTTATAACAAGCTTGAACACAGACAAACGATGGAAGGAATTTTATATCGCTTACGTGTTGGTTGCCCATGGCGTGACCTCCCTGAGTGTTTTGGTTTATGGAATACTATTTACCGCCGATTTCTACTTTGGTCTAAAAAAGGAATATTAATAAGGTTGTTCAAATCATTATCCGCCAATAGTGACACTGAGTGGGAATTCATTGATGGCAGTTATGTTAAAGCACACCAACACAGTACAGGTGCTGCGTCTCAACAAGAACAAGCGATAGCATTAAGTCGTGGCGGTAATACAAGTAAAATTCATTTAGCTGTTGATAGTTATGGCTTACCAATTGAATTTATTATTACAGGCGGCGATGTTCATGATAGTAAAGTGGCAAATGAACTGATTGAATTATTGCCCGAAGGCGATTTTGTTATCGCGGACAAAGGCTATGATAGTGAAGTCATTAGAAATAAGGTTCGAGAGAGAAACTCAAGCCCAGTGATCCCTAGAAAGAACAACTCAAAAGCAGGTAATGGTGATAGAGAGTGGTGAGTATATAAATAT
>NZ_PNDU01000183.1:0-4366 GCF_005886635.1 Pseudoalteromonas sp. S558
GGAACTTATGCTGCGTTATCGCCTATTTATGGGGAACAACCACACTACATAGGCTCTGCCTTGCCTAAATACCAAACAGTCTGCTGCAAAATCAATCACGAAAGGTCAACACGCCCTAGCTTAAATACGGTCTTTCTTGAATGCTGGTAAATTAAACAACCTTGATTACATTTAGTACGTTTTAAATAACACGTCAATGTGGGGAATTAAGTTATAGTTAATAAACAAGTGCTAAAATAAACGCAGTAAAAGCTAATGCTGGGTTTACTCCAATCCACACTTTGTGATTGGTATATCTTTTTTGGAGAAAGTCATGAATTTAGTTAAAAAAATTGCAATGTTGATGTGTGTAGCATTACCTGTATTTGCTCATGCAGGCGAGTCTGTTGTTCAATGGCATGACTTTAATGACTATCGCGATGTGCGCTCATCAAACCAAGCGAAAGGTTCGTATCACAAGCATATTATTAAAAGTTTTGAAGCACACATGGCTAAATTGGCAGAGCAATTGCCAAATGAGTATAAATTAAATGTAGAGTTTACTGATTTAGATTTAGCGGGTGATGTTCGTTACGGTGGTATGGATGAAATTCGTATCGTGAAACCTATCTATTTTCCGCGCATTAAACTCAACTATTCGTTAACGAACAAAGATGGCAGTGTAGTCAACAAAGGCAACGACGTAGAGCTTAAAGATATGGGTTTTATGGATAAGATAAAAATGGGTCGAGATGAGTCATTTTATTATGAGAAACGCTTATTAACAGAGTGGTTTGGCGAACAAATCCTAGTAAATTTAGATTAAAATAAATAAACGCTGAGTTATTATAACTCGGCGTTTATTTGTTTTTAGGCGCGAGTTTACTTTGCGCTTTTGTTGTGTTGCTTTTAGCTGCTTTACTTAAAGGTAGCTAAAAGTGTCAATAATTGCTGTAACTTAATAACGGTAATTTTAAGCTTTTCTTCACTAAAACCATCGGTTGATAAGCTTTCTACATCAGCGGCTACGTCAAGCACGTAAGGTTTAAATCGTTTAGCTTCAAAGTTAAAGCCAGCATCTTGTGCGAATAAGGCTTTAAATTTGCCATGACCTTGTTGCTGTAGTTCGTCAAGTTTTTTGTCGGCATCAAGTGCTTGGCGATAAACAATTTTTAAGTTTGTATTGAGTTGTTCAATAATTGAATCCATGGTTTTCCTAAAGCTTTGTACTGCATGGCCGATATAATACTTGGATTACATTTAAAAGTCAGGTGGATTGTTTATATGAATATATCAGGTGGAAATTTACCGGTAATGTCTGGTGCTGGCGAAGGTGCTGAAGTTTTAAGTGCTGCGCTTGCTAAAAGACAGCAAAAGGTTGATGGCTCTGCAGCACTTGCGCTTATTGAAGGTGCCGCACAACCATCTAGTGCGCAAACACCTGCTAAATCGGTGACAGCCACACTGGGTAATAACGTAAATGTATACGTTTAAATAAGCTTAAGATCGATAGGTGTTTTGCTTTTTTGACCACCTATTTCTCTCACTAGTTTAGGCACTAAAAACCCAGGCAGGGCTTTTAATAGCTCTGCCATTATTTCAATTGCTTGCGCTTCATTAATATCAAAGTGGCTGGCTCCTTCAACTTTATCTAGCAAATACAAATAATACGGTAATACATCTGCATCAAATAAGGCTTCGCTTAAGTTTATTTGTGCATCAACCGTATCATTCACATCTTTTAAAATTACAGCTTGGTTTAAAAGTGTTACATTCGCGTGTTTGAGCTTTTGCATGGCAGCTTTAAAATCAACGTCTATTTCGTTTGCGTGATTAATGTGGTTAATAAAAATAATTTTTAAGGGTGACTTTGCTAGTCGCTCACACAATTCATTGGTAATACGCGCAGGAATAACAACAGGTAAACGGCTATGAATTCGCATGCGTTTAATTTGCGGTAGCTGTTCAAGCTCATCTAAAAACCAACTAATAGCATCATCTTTGGCCATTAGCGGATCGCCGCCACTTAAAATCACTTCGTTAATATCAGTATCTGATTTTATATAATTAAGCGTCTCAAGCAGGCTTTTTTTATTAAGCTGATTTTCTTGATACGGAAAATGCCTTCTAAAGCAGTAGCGGCAATTTACCGCACAACCCGTTTTAAACATCACTAAAACACGCGATTTATATTTGTGTAAAAGGCCTAGTTGGGCGTTATCTTGCTCAAGCAGTGGATCTTTATTAAAACCAGACTTACTTAAAAATTCTTGATGGCGTGGCATGACTTGCAATAAAAGAGGATCGTTTGGATCGCCTTTGCGCATTTTTTTTATAAAAGGGATAGGCACACGCACTGCAAATAAACTACGGGCTTTTAGGTCGTTTTCATGGACTTGGCTCGATAAACCGACCATTTCAAGCAAGGTTTTTGGGCAGGTAACTACATTTGCTAATTCTTTTTGCCAGTTTTTATGCAAATTTGCTTCATTTCTTTGTATCATTGGCACGTAGATTACTCGAAAAAATATAAATAGAGGAAACGATGGCGAATTATAGCACCAACGAGTTCAAGGGCGGCCTAAAAATTATGATGGACGGCGAGCCTTGCAGTATTTTAGAAAATGAAATGGTAAAACCTGGTAAAGGCCAAGCGTTTAACCGTGTTCGTATCCGTAAACTTATCTCTGGTAAGGTGCTTGAAAAAACCTTTAAATCGGGTGAATCAGTTGAAGGTGCTGATGTAATGGATACAGATTTAGCGTATCTATACACAGACGGCGAATTTTGGCACTTCATGAACAACGAAACATTTGAGCAAATTGCTGCTGACGAAAAAGCACTAGGCGATGCTGTTAAATGGTTAGTTGAAAATGATGTATGTACAATTACATTATGGAACGGCAGCCCAATTGCTGTTACACCACCTAACTTTGTTGAGCTTGAGATCACTGAAACAGATCCTGGCCTTAAGGGCGATACAGCGGGCACTGGTGGTAAACCAGCAACGCTTAGCACGGGTGCTGTAGTACGAGTTCCATTATTCGTACAAATTGGCGAAGTAATTAAAGTAGACACTCGTAACGGTGAATACGTAAGCCGTGTTAAGTAAGCTTTAACATTGTTTATAAAATCCCAGCTTAAGCTGGGATTTTTTTTTTGGAGAAAATATGTCAGCAGATCTTTGGGCTCCTAGCGCAAGTATTGAAACACTAAAGCAACGTGCAGAAATATTACATCGCATTCGTGAGTTTTTTTATGCGCGTGATGTTTTAGAAGTAGAAACGCCAAGTTTGAGTAGTGCGAGCGTAACCGATGTGCACTTAGCGAGTTTTAATACCACATTTGTAGGCCCAGGCCACGCAGGTGGACTTCCTTTGTTTTTACAAACATCTCCAGAGTTTGCCATGAAGCGCTTGTTAGCAGCAGGCTCCGGCGCTATTTTTCAGCTTTGTAAAGCATTTAGAAATGAAGAAGCGGGTAGCCATCACAATCCTGAATTTACAATGCTTGAATGGTATCGCCCAGGTTTTGACGAATTTGCACTTATGGATGAAATGGATGAGCTGATGCAGCTTGTTTTAGGTGTTGACCCTGCAACGCGCCTTACTTATCAGCAAGCGTTTGAACAAGCACTCGGACTTGACCCGCTAACCGCAAATATAGAGCAATTAAGGCAGCTTGCTTTTGAGCAGGGGTTTGCTGATATAGCCCAAAATGAAACGCATAAAGATACCTTACTGCAATTATTATTTTGCATGAAAGTAGAGCCAACAATAGGGCAAGATAAGCCATGTTTTGTGTATCACTTTCCAGCTTCTCAAGCAGCACTTGCACAAATTTGTGAACACGATGCACGTGTAGCAGGACGCTTTGAGCTTTATTATAAAAGCATGGAATTGGCGAATGGCTTTAACGAACTCACCAATGCCAGCGAGCAAGCTAAACGTTTTAATGAAGATAATGCATACCGCGCTGAAAACGGTATAAAGCAAGTACCAATGGATACGCGTTTAATTAAAGCGCTGGAGCATGGATTACCACAGTGTGCAGGCGTTGCTTTGGGTATAGATAGGCTTGTAATGCTCGCAACCAACAAAGAGAAAATTAAAGACGTTATTGCATTTGATGTGCAAAGAGCGTGATGATTGACCTGTAGGCGCACAGCTTGCTGGCGCGTTAAAGCAAAGCTTTAAGCTCTTTTTATTTGGTTAGTAATTAGAAGCTTCGCTTTTCACGTGTGCAAGCTCTACGTCTACAACACATTTTATTATTACTTATGTTTGATATGTAAAGAGCGCGATGCTTGGCCTGTAGCTTGCGGCGCGTTAAAGCGAAGCTTTAAAAAAGTTGTTCGATTATATGTCGTTTATGCTTAGTTTAAAGT
>NZ_PNDU01000184.1:0-19772 GCF_005886635.1 Pseudoalteromonas sp. S558
AATTGCATTAAATTAGTGATCTATTCTAGAAACAAAAAATAGTTCAATAGCAAGGCTAAAATTATGATACATAGTTGTTCTATCTAAATAATTTTTTAACGTACTTAGTGAGTTATCTAAACGCCACGCAGCATAGCTTCGCAAGTCTTAACGTCCTGTGAATTATCAGTTGACTATTAACGCATCGGTATTTTGAAAGAGAGGGATAATAAAGCAATGACTTGCTGCACAATAAAGCACAGCAAGCTATATAGAGTTAATCTTTTTTAGGAAGTAAACCAAAATGGTGATAAGCGCTATCAGACACTATTCGTCCTCGTGGCGTGCGCTGAATAAACCCTTGTTGGATTAAAAATGGCTCTATTACATCTTCTATTGTTTCGCGCTCTTCACCAATAGCAGCCGCTACATTGTCAAGCCCTACAGGACCGCCCATAAATTTTTCGATTATGGCGAGTAAATATTTACGGTCCATATAATCAAAGCCACTTTTATCTACATCAATCATATCAAGCGCTTGCTTTGCTACTTCGGCGTTTACTGTGCCATCAGATTTTACTTGTGTGTAATCGCGTACGCGACGTAGTAAGCGGTTTGCAATACGTGGTGTGCCACGCGAGCGCTGAGCAATTTCAGTTGCGCCATCATCACACATTTCTAAATCAAGATAATGTGCTGAGCGCCCTACTATGTGCGATAAATCTTCTACTGAGTAAAACTCTAATCGCTGTACAATACCAAAACGGTCACGCAGTGGCGATGTGAGCGAGCCTGCTCGCGTAGTGGCACCAATAAGTGTAAATGCAGGTAAGTCTAATTTAATAGAGCGCGCGGCTGGGCCTTCACCAATCATTATATCAAGCTGGTAGTCTTCCATTGCGGGATAAAGTATTTCTTCAACTTGCGGGCTGAGCCTGTGTATTTCATCAATAAACAGTACATCGCCTTCTTCTAAATTAGTGAGCAGCGCAGCTAAATCGCCTGCTTTTTCAAGTACTGGGCCGGATGTTGTTTTAATGCTTACGTGTAATTCGTTGGCGACAATGTTTGCAAGCGTGGTTTTACCCAAGCCCGGTGGGCCAAATATCAATAAATGATCGAGCGCTTCACCACGGGTGCGAGCAGCTTCAATAAAAATTTCCATTTGCTGCTTAACATGAGGCTGACCTCTGTAGTCGGCTAAAAGTTTTGGCCTTATTGCACGATCTATAGAATCTTCATTTGTTTTTTCAGTCGCGTCAATTAAGCGATCCGCTTCAATCATGGGTTACTCACAACATAGATTTTAAAGATTCTCTAATAAGAACCTCAGTAGACATATCGGGTTTACTTATCGATTTTACGGCTTTTTGAGCTTGTGGCAATTTATAACCTAATGCAAGCAGTGCCGATACGGCATCATCGGCGGCATTATTAGCAATTGTCGCATCGCTCATTGGCTCTATTACTGCGCTGTCGCTAAATGGCGTAAATAAATCATTACCCCAATCTTTTAGTCTGTCTTTCATTTCGAGTACTAAACGCTCGGCCGTTTTTTTACCTACACCGGGTAATTTAACAAGCGATGTTGAGTCTTCATTATTTACACAGCTTACAAATTGCTTTGCCGACATGCCCGATAAAATAGCTAAACCAAGTTTTGGCCCTACCCCATTTGCTTTTAATAGCTCTCTAAACAAGGCACGCTCAACTTTATTATTAAAACCAAATAACAGTTGAGCATCTTCACGTACTACAAAGTGCGTATAAACAATCGCGTTTTCACCAATTTTTGGTAAATCGTAAAAACAGGTCATTGGCATTTGTACTTCGTAACCGACACCACTTACTTCAAGTAATATTTCTGGTGGCTGTTTTTCGACTAAAATACCATTTAAGCGGCCTATCATAGTTATTTCCTTAAACGTCCTCTAACGGTTTTGCTTGCGCTACCCGCTAGTTTAATTAAATTTTGTTCTGAGTGAGCATGGCAAATCGCAATAGCGAGTGCATCAGCTGCATCGGCCTGTGGCGTACCGGGTAGTTTTAAAATATTTTTTACCATGTGTTGCACTTGTGTTTTATCAGCGCCACCGTTACCGACTACCGCTTGCTTAATTTGCCTAGCTGAGTATTCAAATACAGGTAAATCCGCCATTGCAGCGCCCACAATCGCGGCGCCTCTAGCTTGGCCTAGTTTTAAAGCTGAATCGGGGTTGTGCGCCATAAATACTTTTTCAATGGCAAAGGTTTCTGGCGAAAACTGTTCAATAAGCTGTGTTATGCCTTGGTAGATCATTTTAAGCCTAACCGGAAAAGGATGATCGGCTAACTTAATACAGCCACTCCCTAAGTATGTAAATTTAGAGCCTTGGTGGGCAACAACGCCATACCCAGTCAAACGTGAACCAGGATCGATCCCTAAAATAATGGCCAAACAGCGCTCCATTGTTATTATTTTTAAATTACGCTAATAATGCCAGAGCACTGTATAAATTACCAGTACAAAGAAAAACAAAAATGCCCACGTGTTAGGTGGGCATTTGAAAGAGCATGTTAGTTTAAGTTTACCCTAGGGCGCGCACTAGTCCTTGGGTGTTTTGTTTGAGTGTTCGGGCAATCATTAAATAGCCTAAACCCGCTACAAATACGCCGCCAGCTACCGGCCCAATAATCCATATATGCGGATGTAACTTACCTGCTAAATCGAACATTTGTTGCTGTACAATTAAAAGCGCTATGTCGCTAAAAAATGCCGCAACTAAACCGGCTAAACCGCCTAGTAATAAAAACTCATACAAGGTCGCGTTTTTAATTAACCGGCTTTTAGCGCCAAGTGTTCGCAGTATTACAATTTCTTGCATACGCTCACCTAAACTAGCTTGAACTTGCGATATAAGTACAAGCGCGCCACACAGCACTACAATTGCAAGTACAAAACCAATGGCGAGTGATACTTGCGAAATAGTTGTTTGTATTTGCTTAACAAAGTTATCAATATCAATCGCTGTAATAGTAGGATAAGTACGCAATAACTGGCTAAAATCACGTTTTTGATCTGGGTTTATACGCACCGACGAAATATACGTTGCTGGAAAATCTGCAAGTACATCGGGGCTTAAAATAATAAAAAAGTTGGGTTTAAGCGTGGCCCAATTAACTTTGCGCACACTGGTAATTTTAGCATCGAACGACTGCGCACCAATTAAAAATGTAAGCGTATCGCCTATCTCAACATCTAAACGCTCAAGCATCGACTCCTCTACTGAAGCTTCAGCCATCGCATTCTCGCCAAACCACGTGCCTTGTGTTACTTCGTTTTGGTCTGGTACATTTTTAAGCCATGTGAGGTTTAGCTCGCGGCCAATACCAGCACGTGCTTCTTCGTCTTTTTTCTCGTTGTCTTGCAGCGATACAGAACGCGCTACCAACTCGCCGTTTACCGCATTTACGCGCCCACGAATAGTGGGATAAAACTCTGAGACCTGAATGTCTTTTTGTGCTAAATACTCATTAATTGGCCCAAGCTCATTTTGCGTAATGTTAACTAAAAATGCATTAGGCGCATCGGCAGGAAGTTGCGATTGCCAATCAGCTATCATATCGTTTTTAAGTACCACTAAAAACAGCAGTAATTTAATCGCTAACGAAAAACTAATTAACTGTACCGCGTTCACATTTGCACGCTTTTGAATAGACGCAATTGCAAGCGACCAACTGTTACCTGGCTTTAATCCTAATTTTCGACCACCACCAAATATTAATTTAGATACTAAAAACAGCACACCAATTAGCGCAAGTGTGGAGATAAACAAAATAAGCGTTATTTTTATGTTGTTACTAAATAACCACATCAATAAAAACACGGTTAGCGCACTCATGCCTAAATGCACACGACTCACTGCCAACTTGTCGCCTAAGTTACGACGCAGCACTCTGAGCGGTGGAATATCGAATAAATCAAATAACGGTTTGATAGAAAACATAACGGCACAAATTACGCCAGTGCTTATAGCCACCAGCCAAGGTTTAAAGCCACCTAAGGGTAACTTTGTGCCCATACTTTTTGATAAGTAACTTGTTGCTATTTCTTGCAAGCCATAACCAATTAACAACCCTATACTTACCGCCATTGCACATACAAGCAATAAATGCAGCATGTATATTTTGCGGATCATTGAGCGGCTACCGCCTAGCGTTTTCATCATCGCTACTGGGTCGTATTGGCGTTCACAATAACGTTTTGCTGAAACGGCTATAGCCACTGCAGCCAAAATAATACCTAATAGGCCGGCAAGTAATAAAAAACTCTCTGCGCGGTTTAAGCTGTTTGAAATAGGTGATTGACGGTCTTTAACGCCATACCATTGTTGGTTTTCTTTCATTTGTGGTTTAAGCCACTCGTAAAAGCTATTTATGTCGGCCTCACTACCTGCATAAAGTTGGCGGTAATAAACACGACTACCCGGCTGCACAACTTCGGTTTTTGCCACATCGTCAATATTAATAAGCACACGACGGCTGCTCGAAAATACATTAAATGGCGCATCGGGCTCTTCTACAATAACTTTTGAAACATTAAATAATGCCGCGCCAAGTTCTACTTGCGCGCCTATATCAATATTTAAACTGTAAAATACCGATTCACTTAGCCACACATTACCCGGCGTTGGCCCGCTATTAGCAACTTTAGTTTCGCCGGTTAGGGTATCTTTAACTTTTAACTGCCCTTTTAGCGGATACGCATTAGATGCCGCTTTTACTGAGCTAAACTGCATTTCATCATCGGCAAACAACATAGTGTCGAAATACACCATTTGCGCCGTTTTTAAATTTTGGCTTTGTGCTTGAGTAATAAAAGCGGTGTCGAGAACATGATCGCTTGCAAGTACACGGTCTGCTGCAATAAAAGCACTGCTTTTTTGCGCAATACTTTGCCCTATTCGCTCAGTAACCATAGACAGTGTAAGCACAGTTAAAACAGCAAGCGCGATAGCCGCGCTTATGACCGTGAGCTCACCACGGCGAAATTCTCGCGAAAATAATTTAAGCGCTAACTTAACCCACATTAGCAACGTCCTCTACTTGGCTTTTTACCAGTAAACCCGCTTCTATTTGAATAATGTGCTCACATTTTTGTGCAAGCCCTTCATCGTGAGTCACCAAAATAAGCGTGGTGCCGTGTTGCGTATTTAAATCAAATAATAAGGATTCAATCATTTTACCGTTTTTGCTGTCTAAGTTAGCCGAAGGCTCATCAGCAAACAATATTTTAGGTGTACCAATAAATGCTCGCGCAATAGCAACACGTTGTTGCTCACCGCCAGAGAGCTGCGACGGGTAATGATCAATACGATGGCTCAAGCCTACTTTTTCAAGTAATGCAATTGCTTGCTCTTTTGCATCACTTTCACCAGCAAGCTCTGCTGGTAGCATCACGTTTTCAAGTGCCGTTAAGCTTTGTACTAACATAAACGATTGAAACACAAATCCAATTTTAGCCGCGCGCAGTGCAGCACGTTCTTCTTCATCTAAATTGTGCAATGGCTCGCCGTCTAAAAACACCTCTCCGCTGCTGGCAATATCCAGCCCTGCTAATAAACTGAGTAACGTAGATTTACCAGAGCCCGACGTACCAACAATAGCAACAGACTCACCATGCTTGACATTAAAGCTGATGTCGCTGAGGATGGGCAGCTCACCTTCAAAGGTAGAGACTATTTTAGATAAACCATTAACCTGAATTATATTTAATTGAGAAAGCGCTGACATATGACTCATTCAATCCTACGTTTAGTATTCATTTTATTTTTAGTTATCAAACCGCTGAGCGCAGCAGCCGACAACACGATTTTAATACTCGGTGACAGTTTAAGCGCAGCCTATGGACTTCAACAAGAGCAAGGCTGGGTAAAATTGTTACAAGATAAATACGATGACGAACAAGCCGACATTGAACTTATCAACGCCAGTATTAGTGGCGAAACATCCGGTGGAGCCCTACGTCGTTTAGATGCATTGCTTGAGCAATACGAACCTACTCATGTACTTATTGAGCTAGGTGCCAATGACGGTTTACGTGGTTTTCCAGTTAAAAAAATGCAAACCAACTTAACGGCTCTTATTCAAAAAAGCCAAGCTGCTAATGCGATGACCGCCTTAATGGAGATTTACATTCCTCCTAATTATGGCCCGCGTTACAGCAAAATGTTTACTGACACTTTCTCGCGCGTTAGCGAAGAAACAAATGCGTATTTAATGAACTTTTTTATGCTTAACATTGCCGGCAAACCTGAGCTTATGCAAAACGATAATTTACACCCTAACAAAAAAGCTCAGCTATTAATACGCGATGAGATGTATGACTCGATCAAAAAGTGGTTAAATAAGGATTAATGAATTAATACATCGCAAGAGTGCTATTTTTAGCGTTCTTGCGCAATAAACATCCAAACAAACAATCGCTTATTGATTTTTAAAAAAATACACGTACTATTGAATATAAATCGGTATGTGGCGCAGCTTGGTAGCGCACTGTCATGGGGTGGCAGGGGTCGAGAGTTCGAATCTCTCCATACCGACCAATTAATCCCTCTTTATTTCAACTTGTTATAAATTAAACTCTTTTCTTTATCGCACTATTAACTTAGTATTTTTAAATATATGTCGCACATTTATCGCACGATACTTCCCTTAAATTATTTTATACTTTTAAGGTATAAAAGGGGGGGATATATAGGAAGACAGCTAATGGCACTCTACTGAACAAGTTTTTACTCTTCTTTTGAATTGTACTTTAAAGCTCAAAGTACAATAGAAAACAATTATGCAAACCAACGAAAAACAAAACCGCTTCACACTTACTCTTTGACGAAATTATTTGTGCAATTGTATTTGGCTCAATTCCCTGCCTTTTAGTCTTACTCTTTTCAGGCGTAGAAGGCCCGGTTAGCTTTTTCTAAGGGATTACGCCACCAGACCATCTTATATACTATTTTAATTTACTAACTCTTTTGCATAGTGTTGTTTGAGCTATTTCTAAATACAGTTTGTCTTTATCCGATTCTAGTAGAACATTTAAATACAGATTACATACACTTTCATACCAAATTGGTTTTAATCTAGTAGGTCTGTATCGAGCTATAGCAGGTTCACTCCCTTTCATTGCAATACCTCTATTAATTTATGATTCGACTAGAGGTAGCATCTTTAAAGCTATATTTATGCTTTTATTTTCAATTGCTAGTTTACTAGCCGCCTACTGGCTAACATATTGGCAGCAAAAGACCGTACCAAGAATTAAAGAGTTTTGATTTATACTTCAGCCAACGAAAAGTTTGAAACTTAAGGCAACAACTAACTTGAAAAACGCCGGACACCTGTGAATTGGAAATTAAAAGAAAATAGGCAGCTTTGAGCGAAAACCGGACAATGAAAAAGTTAAGTTTATTCCTGTGTTTTGAGTAGAATCTAATTTTGTCCAATAACATTATTAAACGCCGTTTTGGGGCAAAATAACATGCCTAATTCCGAGCTGTTTTAATCACATGTTTACAAAAGTGATTATTGGTGAAATTATCAGGATATGTAATATACGCCGTTTTGGTGTATTATAAACCACCAAAATGGTGTTCAATAAGCCGTTATGTTTCAAATGGAATCTATGAATTTAAACGATTTTCAAAAAAAAGTACTTAAAGAAGCTAGTTCCACTTCTGGTTATGGTGGCTTTGCAGTGAAATCTAGCATCCGACACATGGAACGCTCCGTATTGTTGCGTGAAAGTATGCCAGAAATAGCAGCTTTTGTTGCAATTACCGCAGAGGAAGAGTCAGCAACGGCAATATTTGCAGCGTTAAAAAAGCGACGATATGCTAATGCTAATAAATTGAAATCTTGGGATCACAAACACAAATCAGGTATTTCACAATTCTTTGATTTAATTGGTGGCGCGCTGGGTATTTTAAAAAATGAAATTCCATTGGAGCTTTTTTTTGACTCTTTAAACGGAAACAAAAAAGAAAAACTGTGGGTTAGAATGCCAATTGGTGAAGATGGAGACAAAAAGATATGCATTGTTCCACAGCCACCACTAAATCTTGTCTCTGTAGAGCCTAACGGAAAAGCAACCGATTATTTATTGAAAGTTCGTGAAATAGCATCTGATCGTGGCATTGACTCGATATTCAAATACATTCAAGAAATTGCAAATGAAAGAAATAAAATGCTTTATGCATCAAATTCCTCAGTTTCTAAAGTTACTAACATCGATGAAGTCCTTACAAAGCACTTGAGTTCTGCATACCGTAATCATCTTATTTATTTACTTATTGATCAGCATGCACATCAAAATTTGGTTCAAGAAGCTTTAGATGTATTTCTAATTATTCTCAAAAGAATCGACGAAAAAGAAACATAATCGAGGTGCTAATTGTGGGCCTGCACCTGGTAAACTATCAATGACCGCTCATGGCACTAAGCGGTCGGGGCAACTAGTCCAGAAAGTTCTAAACTGTATTGCCACTGTTGCATATTTTGCTGTTTAATTTCAATCTAAGTGCCCTGTCACATTATGTTATCCAATATCTTTTAACTGTTCTTAAACTAAGATTGGTAAACAGTGCAACAGCCTGTTGAGTTGGTCTGTTGCCCGTTTCTTTGGTTATTTTTTTAACAGCTTTTTTAACAAGCTGCTGCGAATTACTTCGCTTTTTAATCGCAGTGTCTGTAGCTGCTTTTTTCTGCCTCTCCTTAATTTCATCGCTTGATAACTTCACTTTTGACTTAATATTTAAATATTCAGGGCAAAAGCCGAACAAGTCTTCCAGGTAATCAGCTAGAGTCTCTTTTCTGTACTTATAGTGTGTTGTTTTTGCTGTTCTAGTTAAACTAACAAGCTCTTCTAATGATAAACCAATTAGCTCATCATTTATTTTTGTTAGCTTTTCAAATGCGGTGTTTTTATTCAGGTGTTGAAACGCAACAAACAGGATAAACGCTGTTTTATCTCGCTTACCCTTCGGCACCCCACCCTGCTTATAAAAATGGTTTTGAATACTGTTAATACATTTTAGCCACCATTCTTTAATGCTATGACCGTAGCGTTGGTGACCTGGTTGCTTTGGTTGCTTTGCTATCTTATTTCTGGGGCTTGAAGCTAAACTAGTTTTGAATTCTAGCTGCGATTTCTCTATATTCTTACGTAAATGACATAGATCTAAACACATCAACAGTTCATCAAATGTATATTTAGTACCAGAGCCAAAATACCTGGCATGCAATCCTGTTCTACTGTGAACAGACCCTGGGACACGCAAAAAACCGCTAATTCTTTTTGTAGCCATAAGATCTACATGCCAAAAACTATCTGACTTTCCAAAACTCTCAATTAGACTTTTAGTAATTTGTTGCCATATCAACTTGTTAATTGCGACTGCATCTACAGGATTGTAAATCCAATAAAGATGTATTCCACCTGAGCCAGAAAGGACATAGCCTGTTGGTGGTGGTAGCTTGCTCAGTTTTAACCTATTGAATACTTCAGGAACAATTTTAGCCTCTGTCCTTCTAACATCAAATGGATCACATTTGTCATTAAGATCAATTTCAATCCAATTCGCTGATAGTAGAGCTAGGTTGCTCTCCCTAGGCCAACTAAAAAATTCGTTTGGAGTGTAATAGCAGTCTACTGATTCACTTGTACTATACAATACTCCTCGAACAAACTTACTAGTGTCCCGTCTAAAAATTCGAAAATCGGTTAAGCTTTTTGATTTACTGTTCCCAAGTAAATGAATAAATTTTTTAGACTTATGGCATTTACTTAGTAACCCTCGAACATATTTAGGTGTCGTTAATTCAATTAGTGAATAAAACTGACTCGGATAGGCAATAGGATATTCTGGCCACTCAAATTGTGGCCTTGTTTTAAAGGCAAGCATATAATATGAAGATGCAAAGTGCGTTTGGGGTGTCGCCGGTCAAGCAGCCCCTTTCGCCTTCCTTACACCTTCACTCCTTCAAAACGAGCTAGCCATTGCTCAACTGTTTCGCGTTTAAATAGGCGAACTCGACCCAATTTAATAGAGGGTGGTGCTAAACGTTGAACTTGATAAAGGTTGGCATCTTTTCCAGACTCAATAGCCTTGCGCTGGGCGCTCAGACGATTATTAATTGTGCCTGTAGATAGGTGTAAAAGCTCTGACAGCTCTTTTACTGATAAGATCTCTGATGACTGCATATTCGCTCTCCAATACGTAAATTAGAGCAAAGAGATGCCACGTAGCCCTGTGAGCCGTGGACTTGCTAGTGCATATAATTAATATATGCGTACCCTAGTAACCTCTTTTCTACGTATTGAAGGCAGCCCCGAACATTGGGCGCCTGTTTTTTATTAACTTTACTATGTTCTGTGGTAAATCTTTTTATCTCTTTGCATTATAAGTAAGCACAATAAGTATGCTTAAGATGAATTTAAATGAGATATAGTGATAAATCAAGTGAACTTGAGCAATAAAATTGCTTTAAGGCTTAGCTAATGAATTACCGAGCGCTGGATTTTCAAACTATCACTGCAATCATCACAAAGCATAAGCATCCACTTAAACACTGATTGAACATGTGCCTCAGGGTAGTAATTATCAAACTTATACACTTTTTCTGAACGATTATAAAACGATGAAAAAGACTCTAGTTGTATATCCCAAACCTCTGATTGCTCGTTACTATAATCGTAAAACATGAAGTCTAAGGTAAGTAGCTCACTAAGTACTTGTGCTTCATTAAGCTTACTTAAGTTATCCCTGATTGATAATAATTTATCACGGCTATTATCTTGGCCTTGCAGCCTGATAAATAAAAAATCAATCGCAGGTAAAAATGCGTAAACATTAAAATTAATCATAAAAAACTACGCAGCTTTTCAACTGCGTAGCCTGTATTTTGTGTAAAAACCCATCTAACAATTGCACTTAAAAAAGCAACTGTCAAAACTATTTGTAGAACTCACCACGGCTATGCGCGTCTCGCGCTTCTTGCTCTGTGTAGCTATCACCACAATGATCGACATTTCCAGTTCCATCATTGTATTCATCAATGAACTTATCTTGCTCAGACTTATCATCAACATCCAGCAAAATATCAACCGTCACGGCTCCTATAAACTTAACTGCTTTCCACAACATTTGCTTCACCCTCTTCTATCTAAGTATTCCTTAGTATCGTGAACACATTAAAGCTAAGAAACTCTTAGTTTTCAAGTTAAGAATTAAATATAATGAAAACAAATGATGGTTCACCGTTTCCAAAACGGCTAAAAGAGGCAAGACTAGCAAAAGGACTTTCGCAAAAAAAACTAGGAATACTGGCTGGAATGGATCAGTTTGCGGCTTCGCCTAGAATGAATCAGTACGAAAAAGGCGTGCATTCACCCGACTTTCAAACAGTGCGCGCGTTAGCTAAAGTATTAGAAGTGCCAACAGCATTTTTTTACTGTGAAGAGGAAAAGTTAGCTAAAATAATACTTAAAGCTATCAAGGGAGATTAACAATATGGATAAGGAGAAGATAAAGGAATACTTTTACCAAAATCTAGGAATAACATTTTGGTCATCACTATTAATATTTGGGGGAAGCGTATTTGTATACTACTACGCAAAAATTGGATACATGCCTATTTTTGACTTACAGTCCTCATTAATGGTACTGGGAGCAGCATCTATAACAGCCATTTTTCTTATAATAATCATAACTTCAATATTCTTGCTTCCAGGTCTAATTTGGAGAGAGGGTTGGGGAAATAATACAAAATACAGAAGCCTTTGGTATTTCCGTCAAAAAAATGGGCGTGATAAGAAAGTGCACTTCCATCTAATATTCGCCTTCTTTGTTATACCTATTTCAGCTTTTTGGATTATTTTCTTTTCTGCGATGAAGTTTGGAATTTGGATAAGCTTTTTGGTAGTAGTACTATTACCTGTAATGTGGCTTGGGTTAAAAAAGTTTTCAAGGTTTAATTATAAAAGTGTGAATAAAGAATCTTTAGTGTATTTCCTAGTTACTCTAACAGCTTCAATCGCATCATTCATTCCGATCGTTATGCTTTCTGAGAACCTTAACATCTCAAGTATTAACAAAGAATATATAGTTTATTTTATTGCGATTATAATCGCGACTTTAAATACTGTTGCAGCAGCTAAACCAAAAAATATAGATAATTTAAAATTCTTTTGCATCTTATCTATTATATCAATCTACATATTACTTGTGAGCTTCGAGCTAGCAAAACCAATAGTTAACAAGGTTATGAATATATACAAATTTGGTTCTATCCAGGCTGAAAATATTATTCTTAAAAAGCCTGGCTGTGATATTTTTTCTCTGCAAGGAGGTACTCTTTATCTAACAAAAAATGAGTTTTGTCTAATACAAAACGTAGAGATATTATCAAGGTTAGGTGACAATTATTATATCTCTACAAATAAAGCAAACTTCGAAATACCAAAAATCTACGTAGCATCTTGGTCTGTTATTGACGATCGAGATTAAACAAAGACATTTTATTATAAGATAATATTTGCTGTACTATCACATTGTTATTTAATAGAGGCATCATGAGCAATAGCCTCTCTTTAAACATTGGGGCTTCGCCCCTGTCCCCCGCTATGTCGAAGCCGAAGATCGGCTTACACATAGCGGGGGACAACACATTCATACTCTTATACGCAGGTTTTATTTGCAGATTGAAAAATATTTCTAAAGTGGTAATCTTATTGCTACTGAAGCTCTAACGAGCCAGAAAAAAACAGGCGCTATTCTGCTGCCTTCAACACGTAGTAACGAGGTAAATACTATCTTTTCAAAGGTAGTAACCAACCAAAAACGGCGCACTCCAGCTGCTGACAACACGTAGAAATGAGGTTAATAATCAGGCGAGATCAGTCCGAGCCTTTCGCATATGCGAAAAACAGGGGCGAATAGGCTTAAGTGCCGCTGAGCTTTATTGCCAGTCAATCTTACAACCTTAATACGACTGGAGTCATACCATGAAATTCGATGCCCTAATCGAAGTCCAAAAACTAAAATTTGAAAGTAAGTTAATCGCAGGAAGCCGTAAAAAAACATCTAAGCTTGATAAACATAAATTCGAGCTAATAGAAATTTACAAGCAAGGATCAAACATTGTCGAGCTTCAGCGCTGGCTAAAGCGTAAAGGTATCAATGCTCATTGGTCAACAATTCAAAGATGGATTAAAAAACATGGCTAAATTTGCGAAACCAAAAACTCAAGCACACAATGTCATAAAAGGGCTTACAAAAAGTAAGCTTATAAAATCTCTTGGAACTGCCAGAAACTACGAGCAATCACTTAACACCGTTGCCTCTTGGGCTAAAGATATTGGCATAAACGGTATTCAGGCAATGACCATCGATCAAGCACTCATTTATTTAGATTACCGTAAAGAAATAGTGGGTCAAAAGTCACTGGATATGGAGCGCCAAGCTATACAAGCAATGATGAGGCTAAACGGCAAACTTAAAGACAAACAAACGCTTCCTGTTATTAAATCAATTAATCAGCAAATTCTTAAATCACGCGCCTACACCACAGAGCAAGCACAAATAATAAGTAAGCACCAAACATCTAAATATTCATTATCAACACAAATAGCACTCTCTTCGGGGCTTCGTGCGCATGAATTATTGACCATAGCCAAAGTTGAAGAGCGCAAAGCAGATAAACGGCCAGCTTTTGATTCAAAATGGTCTGGTAGAAACGGTGTGCTATATACCGTGACAGGCAAAGGAGGCTTAACACGCGAAGTACTAATACCTCACGATTTATCAGCTAAATTAGAACTTCGTAAACTTAAACAACCTGCCACTGTTGTTGATAGAAAAATAAACTACTTACAGCGCTACGATATAGGAGGCGGTAAAAAGTGGTCTGATTCATTTAATAAAGCATCAAACCGTACGCTTTCATTTTCCAACGGTGCTCACGGCCTTAGGCATAGCTACGCACAAGAAAGGCTATTAGAGCTGATACTTAATCAATATCCATATCAAATAGCATTAGAGACAGTTTCACAAGAGATGGGACATTTTAGGCCGGAAATCACTGAGGTGTATTTACGTTAAGTTAAAGCTACCGTGAAGATAGCTTTAATTTCAAGTCTTATCTATTTCTTTGAAGATTTACTAGGTTTTAATCCTGGGGTGTTCCCTGGAGTATTTTTGTTATCACGTCTACGTTTATCAGGTTTGCCAGTTGAATCAGCAATTGGTTTTGGTCCCGGTTTAAGAGCCACAATCGTTATCCTTTCAATTAAGAGGAAGTCCCTCAATTATGAGTATAGCTTTAAACAAAAATTTGGAGATTGTTATTAATAAATAATTACTTATCCGCTAAATCAAAAAGGTACAATTTTGAACGTAGCCTAAAAACCTATTAAAGATACTCTCAAATAATAACTTTAAAAAAGCTTGGTTTAACGTACTGAAGCTAGATAGGTTTCACAAAAGGTAGGCATTTTATGCCTGCAGTCACAAAGGTGATATTAAGGTAAGTTCATAGTTTAATTTGCTAAAAAGTATATTAAAAGTTACTGCGACTAATTTAAATCTTATTGTTACCTGTCAGGATTTAAAAAGCTTGTCAATTGTTGCCTAAACTCCTTCACTCCACCAGGATTTAACTCTTCTAAGTAGGCGTATATACTTGCCTTAGACATAAGAGGTACACCTGTATGAACTTTTTTAGTTAGCTTCCAGAATAGATTTTTTGCTTTTTTACTGACGTTACCACCCTCAATTGAATCTACTCGAGGTATTTTATCATCGCCATTTAAATAACAATCGTAAATTGCTTTTTCAATACTTGAGAACGGTAGTAGCAATATATCGTTTCTATCTTGAATAAAACGCTCATCTGACTGATCACCATCAAGTGCAGCTACAACATTTTCAGATTCTGATAAAAACTTTTTATCAGTATTTCTAGACAGCAAATCAACGACTTGAGAACCACCCGCAACATATATAATTAAGTGTTTGAAAAAATTATCATTTGTAGAAGAGCTAATGATGTAATCCATATACTCTTCCAAACATTTGTCTTCTGTTAGAATATATTTGTCGAAACCTGTAAAGCCATACATAACACTTTTAACAAAATTATAGGAGCGCGGTGTTACTGTCACGCAGTCTCTATCCTGATTTCGCTCCATATAGTGTAGCTCTTCATCATTAAGCGTCTTCATTAATGCAAGAGAATGCGTGGTAAATACTATATTAGTTTCATATTTGCCACAGTATTCTCGAAGGACTCTGACAAGGTTGACCTGAGCGCTTGCATCAAGCGAAATATCAATTTCATCTATTACGATCAGCTTTTTACCTTGCTGAATTTGTTTGAAAAGATTAATAACAAAATATTCACCCGAACTGAAGTAGTCTTCACGAATGTAGTACCTTTCAATTTCATCTTTTAGGATAAAATAGTAACTTACTCTCTTGATGTCTACCTGCTTTAAATTCTCAAATCTGCTATCACCATATACACTTTCTAGAAAAGAAATTAGATCAAGAGGTATTGAGTAATCACCTATTGCTATCTTTGCACGGAGAGCTTCATCAATATCAGATAAGCGACTAAAGTGATTAAAACGCTCTCCGTGCGGGATTGGTAACTCTACACTTATTAGTGACTTAAGCTCTTCAGGAATTTCCTGTTTACTATCAATACTTTTTAGTAACTTATTGTAAGTAAATTCAATATTTTCGGCGAGGCCATCCACTGAGTATGAAATTTTACTATTTTCATTAAAAATATATGGTGCTGCAGTATCTTGGAACGTACTGTTAATCGAAAGGTTGCGTATTGCACGAATTAAAGTAGTTTTTCCAACGCTATTTTTACCTGCAATACACAAAAGCTTGTTTTTTGATAAGTCGAATGAAATTTCTTGCTTGTTTATATGCTGTACATTGCTGACTAAAATTTTTATATTCAAGCTATTTCACCGACTTTCTTATGAACATATCAATCATTGTATTACCATACTTTCGGCGTAACTTAGATACGTATTGCTTATCCATCGAGTTAAAAGCTATCAATTTCCCAGATAATTTTCCTATCGCAAGCTCTCGAAGTGACTTCTCACCTAACTCCGTTTCAGTGTTACAAAAGGTACTCTGAAAATAATTTTCAAATTTATTACTGTCTGTTAAGTAAAAGTATAAGAGGGTTTCAATCTCTTTTTTGTCAACGCTAGGAATTGTAACAACCCCATTTGGTAAAACGTTAAAACCTAACAGTTTAAAGTTATGGCCTTTTTTATGTAGCTTAGTCTTCAATTTATTGATTATAATTCCTGCATTTATGTATTCACTTAACAGGTTACTCACAACTGACTCGATATCTTCTGAAAAATGGTCTGCTTTACTTGATATAATTAAATCATCGGAATATCTAGTATAAGTAAGGTTGTGTTCATTGCAGTATTTATTGAGTTGATTATCAAACTCAAATAAACAAATATTACTCAGAATCGGCGATGTTGAAAAGCCCGCAGGAATGTGGTCATCAAAAACGACTAGCTCTATAACTTTATCTATATATTTTTCTATATCTGAAACAGGAGTATTTGTCAGCTGATTAGATAGAGCTCTACTTACATCACTTTCGTGGATATTACTATAGAAATTTGACAAATCGGTCTGAAAGAAGAAGTTGTTGTCCGAGTGTTTTTCAACTGCGTCTCGGATATTTACGCCTTTCCGATATGAAAACACAACATCAGTGTTGTAATCAGCAAACTCAAATATTGTATTATTTAAAAATCGATGTATTTGTTTTAATTTTGGTGATGGGGCGTAAAGTGTTCTTCGTTTCAGATTAAACTTCTGAAACTCTGAGCCTACATCTAGCTGAATAAAGTCTTGAAAGGACATTTTCTCATGAAATGTTGAGATAAAAATTTCCCGCAGACTCCGCTTTTGGTTTTCATCAAACAAGTAAATGTTACTCCGCTTACGTACCAAAACATATCAAGTGAACGTTTAGTATAACGGCTCAAATATCAATGTATAGAATAAATATTGGGGGTTATGTCTAAGAAATCAGGGTGTTCAAAATGAGGTTTTTTTATTTGTTTATAAGCTTTAAATTAACTAGAGATAGTTACATGTAAAGTTACAATCTTACACCCTATACTCAATCTTATCTTGGACAAGGAAGAATAAGGTGTAAGGGTAACATAATTCATAGCTTGTAGTGACCTTGCATAATGACTGGAGATACTCCTAGTCGCTAGGTGTATTGACAATCTATAACATGTAACCATAAAAATCAAGTTAAGCTCCATTGATAACTCAAGTCACTCTCTTCAATCAAACTTTTTAAAAATTACATTTCAAAGAGTTAAAAATGGCCTACTCTTTAAGGGGGGTCATTCTAAGAAATTACTTTCTCTCCCCACGCTTCCAAAGCTTTCCTTCTGGCTTCCATATACTCCTGCATATTATAAACGCCCTGCACACCTTGCAATTGGTGATTTAGTATTTTTTCAATCACTATTGGATCTGTCCCAATATCGGTATCACCTAACCGAGTCGCAACCGTTCTTCGTAAATCGTGAGGTACAAATTTAGGTACTCCTAATTGCTCTAGTTTACGACTTATAGATCGTGACAGTGAATGTCTATCAATAGGCTGTTCGCCTGGGCCTGATTTATTAGTTGTTGTGCTCGGGAACACATACTTAGAATTGAGATAGCCGAATGCTGCACGTAGCTCATCAAGCAAAATAACCATATTTTGAGTAATCGGTACTTTATGAGTTCTTTCGCCATTTTTATTTTGCTTCACGCGCTCGACTGGGATTGTCCATATCATTTTATCAAAATCAAATTCTTGCCACTGTGCACCTGTAACTTCTATTGGCCGACACCCTGTTAAAGTAATACACTTCAACGCGAATATAACTTGTTGGCTTATACCTAGCTTTGGTAGGCGCTCAAATACTTGAATAACCTCTTCAAATTCGAGCGCTCTGGTTCGCGACTTTTCAAGGCCACCTACACTCTTCTTTTTAACTGTGCTGATTGGATTACCTTGGATTAAATCTCGCTCAACACCAAAATTAAACATTTGCTTAAGGATAGATAGTGTTTTATTCGCCTGCGTTTTAGCACCTCTATCTGTTATTGGATCAAGCACTTTTTTGAAAATTTCACGGCGGGTTATTTCTTTAAGTTTATAGTTGCCAATAAATGGCAAAATGTCTTTTTCAAACATTCTTATTACAGGGTCTACACCTTTACGATTAGCTTTAATATCTCTTTCAATAAACTCATTCGCAAGTACTGCGATTGTCGGTGAGGTGCTTTCTTGCTTTTCAATCAGCGCTGCTTTCTTTTTTTGTAAAAAAACGTCAATACCACGCGACACATCACCAATATATTGTTTAGCAAGCTGTCTAGCTTCACTTACTGTGATAACCGATGAATTACCTAAGGCTAACCTTCTTTCTTTCGAACCTCGGCCTCCTAGGCGGTAATACAGATAATATACCTGTGAGCGCTTTCCTTCTTTATTTGCCTTACCAATATTTAAATAAAAACCGGAGATCTCAGTGTCATTGATTTTGGTAATTTCCAAAGGGATATTTTTGAGTACAGATTCAGTTAATTTTACTTTGATTGACGCCATTTTTCGCACACCTAGAGTTAAGTCAAAACTTTTGTCGCACAGTTATCGCACGAGCTGATTTGAGCTCACTAAACTTCACGTTTATTCACTAGGTATAATTTAAAAGATTAATCCATTCAATAGCAATAACTTACGATTACTTTGAATACTTCACTGTAGAACACTTTTAGCCACTTTTGTACACGATAAAACACAGGTAATTTTTATGGGGTGGCAGGGGTCGAGAGTTCGAATCTCTCCATACCGACCAATTAATTACTTTCAAATCAATAACTATCTAAAGAATTGTTACAACTTAGCTTATTTGTAAATCTTCTATAACTCCTTTCATAACAGAGACAACTCTGCTCTATTAAAATATCGCTTCGTTAATGTACACATAATTTTTACTTTATAAATTTACGCTGCTCTAATTAATCAAATTGATCTCTAATATTATTTAAATAAGCGAGTTTATATCTAGTTAGTCGAAACGATTTTAAAATTAAATCAACTTCAGCACTGCAGAGTTAAGTTCATCAAGTATTATTTAATAGAATACTTAAAGCTTGCTATCAGCTTTACAAAATTAATAATATCAGTTGCATTAAATAAGTGTTCTATTATTTCGCTAAGAAAGTAGCGTAATAAGAAGGTGAAATTATGATATATACTTGTTCTATATGAACAGTTTTTAGCGCAGTTAGTGAGTTATTTAATGCAATAAAGTGATCATGTTTTTAATAAAGTTGGTATAAGTACCTAACCTATATAAATAGCTCTCATGATTAAGCGAACTATTATCATCACTTAAATTTGGGTCTAATAGAATTTAAACACTCGATACTGTGATCTTCGCTGTATGTATTGTTTGAGCATCGTTTTAGAAATACCTGACTAGGGCGTGTTGACCTTTTGTGATTAATTTTGCAGCTGTATGTTTGGTTTTTAGGCAAGGCAGCGCCTATGTGGTGTGGTTGTTCCCCATAAATAGGCGATAACGCAGCATAAATGCCAAACATGCGCTGCCCTTTGGGTTCTTTCTAGGGGCGATTAACTCTTTGTTGCTCGGTTTTTACTTAGCCCACTAGGTTACAAACCTC
>NZ_PNDU01000185.1:0-12793 GCF_005886635.1 Pseudoalteromonas sp. S558
GGTTAAGATATTTACTAACATATTGAATCATAATGATATTTAAATTTATTTTCTCTAGCCAGAGATTTTCAGTGAAAACAAGGCGAATTTACGCGTCAATAGCTGGCCTATTGCAAGTAAATTCAACGCAGTTAGCGCTGAAAATAGCTGCTCGAGATAGATTTATTATCCAGAGTTCAGGTTATTTAACTTTAATCCAGAAAGATCAATACACCCTAACAAGCGAGCTTTTATGTTCAATAAATTATTTCGCTGGCAACGAGGCAGACAAGAAACAGGCTACGATAAAATGCTGTTATGTGGTGCTTTGTGGCCTATAAAGTTTGATGTTTACTTAATAAAATTCCCGCAAGGGAGTGAAATAAAGCCGCATACAGATAGAGTAAAAGCAGGTAAACACTTCAGGTTAAATATAGTGTTAAAGCTTGCAAAAAAAGGAGGTGAGTTTATATGCAAGGATTCAATAATTAACACCCGCAGAGTAAAGCTTTTTCGCCCCGACATTAATGAGCACCGCGTTATGAAAATAGAAATAGGCTGCCGCTATATTTTGAGTATTGGGTGGATTAAAGATTAGGTTTTGTTAACCATGCCAGCCATAAAGGGAGTGAAAGCTGGTTTAGCGCGCTTTCAATCTGCGTTAACTTTTCGGATGCGGCGAGTGTATTGCCTTGCTCTATATCTATAAGGTAAAGTTGGTATGTAGCAAATGTATTGACGACATTTGTTGTGTTACACATCGCATTTAGTGTGCTTAGGCAGGCTAGAAATTTTGTTGTGTTTGCCGTTTTTCGATAAATATAGAGTGCTATACATAATAAACTTGGCAGGGAAATGTCTTCATCACTTACTAAGGCTATGCTCTGCTCAATAAGTTGCTCTGCGAGTGCGGGTTTTTCATTTGTACAATGAATTGCCGCTAAGTATCCCTTAGATACAGCAACGCAGCGGTTATACCCAGAAAGGTTGGCGACATTGAGTGACTCGGCGCAAAACGTATAGGCGGCTTTAGTATCATCTTTTAATAAATAACATGCCCCAAGTAGCTGTAAAGCTGTCCCTTTAAATAGGTTTTTTTCTATTGAGTCTGTTGTTTCCCCGCATTCGGTTAAACATAAATTAGCAGATTGGATAGCTGCGTTTATATCACCAGAATATAAATTAAAGAGCGAATAGGTGCTGTAGTAATGCGCTTTCTCTTGGTTAGCGTATTGTAATGAATTACTGCAAATAGCTAAGTAATATTGTGACTTTTTAAACTCACACGAAAAAAACAATGTAATTGCACAGCCTAAATTAGCAGAAAAAACGAGCGAAAGATCATCCGCTTTTGTCGCTTTATTAAAGCCTTTTTCAAAATATTGCAGTGCATTTTTATATTGACGATGAATAAGAGATGCGTAACCAAGTTTAATATAAAAATTAGCAATAATAGCGCGGGGTAACGTTGAATGAAATGTCGATTTTATTAAAGAAATGGCGAGTTTAATTTTACTGCTCATCATTAGTTCATATAAAAGCCCATCGTTATGCAACTCGTTGACTAAAATATCGCGGTTTTCTTCACTAGGATAAATATCTATTTCTGAGCGGGCAATTAAATCTTCTTTAGTGCAGCTTAAAGCATGAGCAAGTTTAGTTAAGTTACTAAGCCTAATTCTGGAAACCGATCCATTGAGCCATCGAGTTAATGTTTTTTCACTCACACCAATTTGATTGGCAAGCCATAGGTGTTTTATTGATTTTTGTAAGATTAATTGTTGTAACTGTTTTCTGTTTAGCAGGGCGGTTTTTGAGTTGTTCAATTTTTTGCTCTTATAACTCAGCGTTAAATATACGTATGATCAAAGGGATTTTAACTGCTAATTAAAGTTTCGCGCAGCATGGCACATTTAAAAATGTCCCGCTATGTCTGTAGATTAATTTAGGGTCGCTCATTATCATATATTGAACCTAGCCTAGGGGCAACACTGCATCGCTTTTAGGATTAACTTAATATTGGATAATAAAATGAAAAAAATGATCTCACTTACTGCTCTTACTTTACTCATAAGTAGTTTTTCTTCGCATGCAAATGAGGCTCAAATAAGAATGGGTGTAGAGCTAGGTACTAGTAAAATAGCTGTAGATAAGGATTTTGCTATTTTAAAAGAGGATTTTGATACAGACGGACTCTCTATAAATTACGTACTAGGTTATAAATTTGCAAACAATGTAGTAACGGAAGCTAACGTAGCCTACTCATCAAGCGATATATTATTTGGTACTTTTGATAGTTACGAAACCTATGAAATTAAGGCGATGGCAGGCTATTCTTTTGATTTAGCTACGTATTTTAAAGTTGTGCCAATGGTCGGCTTCTCACACTGGGAACTGGAGACAAAACAAGGACTGTTTTTGAACCCCGGGCCTGAGGCCGAAGAAGAGTTTTCAGGCACCGATTTTACTTATAAAGTAAGGTTTGAAGTCCCTGTAAGTGACTTGGTTTTACTTTCACTCTCGTATGCGAATACTGAGGCTGAGTTCGGCCGAAATGAAACCACTCAAATTGGTATATTATTTGAGTTTTAATACCAACGGTTAAACGGCGAGGCGGCTCGCCATTTAATAATTATAAGAATAGTAGATAAGGCGTCTAAACCGCGTAGTTAATTTACACCCCCTTATTATAAGGGCTATAAACCATATACTTTAGAGATCAGATAAAGTGGCATAATTTATATGCGGATCGACATGATGCTTAAGTAAGCACTCAAAAACGTCTGTGTTTACAAATGTTTTATCACAAAATTTGTCATTGTTATTCTTAGCTAATTTGATACTTTGTAAAAAGGATAAAAAAATAGCTAAGGAACAGCATGACGCCACACATAAATTACGATCTAATTAAGCATTTTCATTTTATAGAACTTATTATATTTTGGGAAAATCGCTTAACGACTAAACACATACAACACCATTTTAATATAAGTCGTTCAAGTGCATCTAAATATATACAAGATTATGTAAAACTGTATCCTAAATTTTTAACTTACAACAACTCCAAAAAAGGCTATCAGGCAACAAACCACTTTATGCCAAGGTATGGTGAAAAAGATCTTGGTACATATTTAAGCGTAACCCAGCAAGGTATTCAAAGTGAATATTATAATCACTTTACTGCTATGCAATCCCCGCTAGTACCAGTAAATCCAAAAAGAGTGAGTGGGATATTACACGCACTAAAACATAAGCAACGAATAGACGTTGGTTATGCCTCAGTATCAAATCCTGAGTTTGAATCGCGTATTATCAGTCCGCATAATTTAGTTTTTGATGGTGCTCGCTGGCATGTACGCGCTTATTGCGAAAAAAATCGTGATTTTAGAGACTTTGTTCTTACTCGTTTTAATGGCGAATGTGAAATAGAAGGGCCAGCTGAGTATGACCAACAAAACGACACATTATGGCAAACTCAACTGGTAGTTAGTATAGAGCCAGATCCTCGGCTAACCGCCAATAAAGCAAAAATAATAGCGCTCGACCACCAAATGCACCAACAACCCAATGGTCATTACAAGCGTAACCTAAAAGTTCGCGCTGCTTTATTACTTTATCTTTTAAAACAACTACGTGTAGATAGCTATCAAGCAAACCCCGAAGCGCAACAAATTATACTCAGCCCCGATTGCTTAGCTAATTTACAACCTTACATGCCGTAATATCTAATAAATAGGCAGATAATAATAAACTAAAAACATGCTTAAAATTACGACAGGTGATAAATATACAGTGTTGCTGAAAAGGTAAACAGCCAGTAATTTAGACGCAACGATAACAAAGGATAAAAAGTAATGGATATATCAAGTTATTATAAATATTGGGGGAAAGCAAAGCGAGAGCCACTGCAAAATGGCGCTGACTATCACTTGTTGGTTTATCACTGTTTGGATGTGGCAGCTGTGGTTGATATATGGCTAGATGAATCAAAGGTTATTTTAAAACAAATCGCACAACAAATTAATTTCTCCCAATCCGAAGCTAAAGCAATCGTATTATTTTATGTTTTACTGCATGATTTAGGTAAGTTTGATGCTCGTTTTCAAAACTTTGTCGAAGAAGTAAGAATAGAATTACAAGGCTGTGAATATGAAGTTGAGCCAGAAAAATATGCTCATGGCTCACATGGCTATCTGCATTTTATCCAACAATATGGTCATAATGAAGCAATGAAAGCGGTTGCTGGTCATCATGGTTTTTGTGATATATCAATAGATCGAAATTTAATTGATCCAGACGCAGATGAAGAATTAGTAGAGCTTGATAAACAAGCACGGCAAGAGTGGATTGATTTTTGTCTTTTGTTTACAGGTTTAACAGTAATACCTGAAGTTGGCGATATTCCAATGCTTGCCGGTTTGTGCAGTGTTGCTGATTGGATAGGCTCTTCTATAACCAATTTCACTAAAGATCAAACGCTTGATTTACAAGATTACTATCAAAAAGCGCTGCCAAGAGCAAAAGATGCATTACTTGAATCAGGCATGCTAAACAAAATTAACGGTTCAGGATTCGGCTTTTTATTTAAGCCGTATCAACCCCGAGGAATTCAAACCTTACTACCTAAGCTACCATTGGAAACAGGCTTAACGATAGTTGAATCTGATACGGGATCAGGAAAAACAGAGTTTGCATTGGCTTATGCCTCAATGCTAATTGAGCAAAACCTAGCTGATGGAATTGTTTTTGGTCTTCCTACACAAGCAACTGCAAATGGATTATTTAAGCGGATTGGCGAAGCTGCCTTTAAGCTGTTTCCGGATAGCACACCCACCCTCGCTCATGGTAAATCAAAGTACTTATTTTCAGATGAAAATGGCTTTTTACATCAATCAAATAAACGCGCTTTTCTGGGCTCTATGTCGGTAGCAACAGTCGATCAAATTTTAATGGGGGTTTTAAGTATAAAACATCAGTTTATACGCTCGTTTGGCACACGAAAATCAGTATTAATTCTTGATGAAATTCATAGTTTTGACGCATACATGTATGCACTGATTGATAAAGTTATTAAGGGACAACACCAAGCCTTTTCTAACGTTATTTTATTATCGGCGACGTTATCTTTATCGTTAAAAAACAAATTACTTAAACCTTATGCAGGTACAGCAAGAAGCAATGAGTATCCACTCGTAACACATGTTGATTTAGAAGGTAATACCCAAGAATATTCGCTAGAGTCATCTGGTAAAAAGAAACATATAACAATTGAAAATTGGTTTTCAGAAGATTTATTACCTTCTTCAGAGCAACAAATAACACTATTAGAGCATGCCAAATCCGGTGCCGTTATTGGTATTATTTGTAATACAGTTGCAGATGCACAAGGCTTGTATGTTCAATTGAAGCGTTTAGTAGCAGAAGGGGAGATTGAAGTTGATCTATTTCATGCACGCTATACTTATGCAGATAGAGCAAGAATTGAAGATGAAGTTCTACAAACTTATGGCAAAGACGCACCTCGTAAAGGGCGTATTTTAGTTGCTACTCAAGTTGTTGAACAGTCGCTTGACTTAGATTTTGACATTATAGTGAGTCAAATAGCCCCAATAGAGTTTTTAATGCAGCGCATGGGGAGGTTGTGGCGACATAATCGTATTAATACGTCACTCCATACTCGTTGTAATAGAATAAAACAGCCAACGTTTATTACTTTATTACCAAGCCAAAAGATTAGTAATTGGAGCAGTCATTATCAGGGTAGTGGCTTTGTGTATAGAAGCATTCGTGTACTATTTAGAACCGAGCTGTATTTGCAGCAAACAGATACTTTAACTTTCCCAGATTGCTATCGCCAAGCAATTGAATATGTACATGCGGAACAACCATACCCAAATGAAGCGTTAGAGCTAACTAACTTATACGATAAGTACCAAATTGAGCAAGATGGCTCAGCTTATACAGCAAAAATGTACAGTGTACTTGATTCAAAGCCGTTAACAGATGTCGATCCTCGTTGCGCATTATTAACCCGCGAAGGTGAAATGACGGCAACGGTTGTGCTTATTGACGAACTAGGTGGGTTATTACATGGAGGTGACTATAAAGAACAACAAGACAGAGAGCGCAGTACAGTTGCTATTGCTAAAAAGCATGCTAAAGGCAAGGAAGACAGTGATTTTCATTGCATTAAAGCTGTAGTAAACAAAGACATTGAATACGGTAAATTAGGTATTGTATTACCTAATTTGAAAAAATAATAAATTAAAAAGGGGGTTCTATGTTCATATCTATGGTGGCATTAAAGGCGACTGATAGTTATTTACAACATCAGGCAATTTGGAGTTTATTTCCAAAAACACCGGATAGAAAACGTGACCATTTATTTAGAGTTGAAAATAAGTCAGATGAAGGCCAGATAACAGTGCTCTTACAGTCAAGTACTCAACCAAAAAGTAGTGATAGTGCAAAGGTATTACAGAGCAAGGAATTTGCACCTCAATTAAACAATGAAGAGTTTTATAAATTTAAGTTATTAGCATACCCAACTAAGTGTATTAGCCAAGGTAAACGAGTTGTAGAAATTCATGATGAAGACCTACAAGTTCAATGGCTGCATAAAAAGTTATCGGGTGCCAATGTTAATGTAACCGCGATAGATAGCGTACTAGTAAAAAGTAAAAAAAGCTTTAATAGCCGTTATGTTTGCTTTGAAGGGGTTTTGCAAATTACTAATGCAGAGCAAGTTTATCAGGCTTTAATTATGGGTATAGGTCGACAAAAACACGCCGGCGCAGGTTTATTGTCTTTAGCTAAAGCCAGTTAATTTAGGGATACTTATGTACAACAGAATATATAAAGCCTACTTAACTTTACCGAAAGGCGATCAGGCTGAACTTAAACGCTGTAACTTAAAAAAGTTAGCTAATTGCCCTGCATATTTTCGCGTTTTAAAATTTTCAGGCGCGCAAGACAACGCGCAAACGCAGCGTATTTTATTTTTACTCGTATCGATTAAAGTCACAGCAGAGCCTGAGTCAGATTCGGTCGCTTTTGCGCTTTTAAAAGCAGGCGTAAAAGAGGCGCACATTATTCAAATTACACGCAGTGGTGATAATGCAATTGAATACTTAAAACGGCAACTTATCCGATGTGAAAATGTGAGCTTATCTAGTTTAGGTAAGTTATCGCAATATTGGGGAGAGCAAGCAAGACGCGAGCTTTTAAAAGAGTTTATTTTGGCACAAATTGACGATTAGTTTAGTAACACTCATTTTATGAAAATTAAGTAAAAATCAAAGGAAATTACAATGACTACTTTTATCAATATTCACGCATTAATATCACATCCTTCTTCAATGATGAATCGTGATGATTCCGGTTTACAAAAAACAGCCGTCTTTGGTGGAACCACACGCAGTAGAATTTCAAGCCAGTGTTTAAAGCGCGCAATTCGCCAGAGCGATTTATATAAAAAAGATGTAGAAGAGCTATCAATTAGAACTAATCGGTTTGATGATTTACTAAAGCTTTGCATAGAAAAACCACCTGAATTTGATGCTAAAACGATAGAGAGTGTTTTAGAAAATATGGGTTCTAAAATAAAAACAGAAACAGATAAAGACACCAAAGATAAACGTCGTTACTTTGATGCAGTACAACCCTATTCGTTAGGTGCTATTCGCGAAGCCATTAATATTGTACAAGCGGGTACAGATCTAAAAGAACTTAAAAAAATTGTGCAATTACCCACTATTGATGTTGCATTATCAGGGCGAATGGATGCGAGCTGTCCCGAACGCAATGTAGAAGCTGCGATGAGCGTAGCGCATAGTTTAACTACTCACAGCGCAGATATTGAAGTGGATTGGTTTACAGCGTGTGATGACTTAGCAGAGCAAGGTTCTGGGCATATTGGTACAAACGAATTCAGTTCAGGTGTATTTTATCGTTATGCATCTATTAACGTAGACCTATTAGCGCAGAATATTAAGAAATCAATTGAGGAAACAGCCTTTATAATAACCACTATTGTTAATTGTTTTGCACAGGTTTCACCTTCTGCCAAGCAAAAAACGTTTGCCGCTCATAACAAGGCTGACTTTGTATTATGTACTAGCTCAAACCAACCATTATCTCTTGCAAATGCTTTTAGGAAACCAATTCCCAATACAGGGGAGGTAATGGAAGCATCCATTCAAAGTTTAGTGTCTCATTATGAAAAATTAGTTGATGGTTATGATCTAGAATCAAAGGCAAAAGCATTTGATATGACCAATACAGCTCAGAGTGAAAAAATCACAATGGTGAATAAAGTTAGTGAGTTAGCATTTTAATATCAGTTATCCCCTAAGTTGTTATAAAAATACAAAAGGCGTTAATTATGAAAACGTTAATTTTAAAAACAGAAGGATTGTCAGCATATGGCTTGCAAACCTTTGATGTTCACCGCAGAGCTAACCACTTTCCAACACGTTCTGCAGTTATAGGTTTGCTTGCTGCCGCGCTTGGTATTACGCGCAAAGAGCAAGATAGACTCTTCGAGCTATCTGAAAATGTGCAGGTGGCAGTGCAAGTTAATAATGCGGGTGAAAAAATAATGGACTATCACACAGTGCAAAATTTTCGCAGCCCACAGGGGAAAATTCAAAAAGGCGTTAAACCTACTTACAGAGAATACTGGTGTGATAGTGAACATACGTTTGCTATTACAGCCAGTGAACAGCTAATTAAACAGCTAACTTGTGCAGTGAAAGCGCCACAGTTTACTTTGTTTCAAGGCAGAAAATCGTGTCCGTTGACGCGACCTTTGTTTGAAGCGGTGATAACTCAAACTAACCCGTCTACTGCTTTAAAAGAGCATGGTGAAAACGGGCAAATTTTTAGTGATATAAAAGGTGAAAACCATGTTGCTACGTTGCAAGTACGAGACAAATTAACCTCTATTTTTAGAAAATATGCAATGAGAACAGTATTTGTTAGCGGGCAAACGACTAAAAATGATCAGGAGGTAATAAATGAACTTACTTAAAGATCCTTTTATTTCTACAACCGTTGGTAAAGTTTCATTAAAGGAGGTTTTAACTTCCAATATTGATTATCAACTCCAGTACTTTTTTGACGAAACCCAGTTAGCCATGCTGCAAATGTTAGCATCGCTTACAACGGTTGTATTAAAGCCAGCAATCGCTGAGTTGGAAGGTTACTTAGCGAATGGTTTAACGGTTGAACAGTATGATAAAGCACTTGAGAAGATAGAAGTTGAATGGTTTGAAGAAACGCGTTTTATGCGTTTACCATTTCCTGCCAAATCAAAGGTAGCTGATGGGCCAATAACCAAATTAGTTTCAGGAATTGAATGTGGTAGTTCAGCAAATGCTTTAGGGTTATTTTCAGAACCAGAAAGTGTCAGTCAATCTTGTCCCGATTGTACTCATGTTCTTAATTACAATTTACATATGAACATTAAAGGTGAATGTTTTGGTCCCACAGGAGCAACAGGTATAAGGGGCGGCGGCTCCATAACTACTTTAATTGCAGGGGATACATTGAAAGCAACCTTACTATTGAACACTGTAGCGATTGATTTTTATGCTGAATGCTCAGCATTAGATGAAACAGCAGAAACACATTATATGTGGGATTTACCTCCTTCAGGAGTTGTCTACCAAGCACAAAATATTGGGTTAGAAAGAGGTTTGTTTGCACTTGCATACTATATTGATTTTATGGTGTTAGAGGAGTCTGGAACTTGTCATATTTGTGGCATTGAGACAGAAAAATTAGTTAGAAATTTTCAGCGAATAAAGTTTACTGGTGCATATGGTTCAACGAAAAATGGCCGTGATAATGGTGCTGGTTGGTGGTTGCACCCTTATACGCCAAGAACGGAAAAAGAAGATGGCACGTATGCCGCATGCGCAAGGGATCAAAGCTGGCAATCTTGGCAAGAATTAACCTCTTACATTGTTGGAAAGGAAACAGATAAAGCGACAGTTAAACCGGCTTTTATTTTTAATCAATTTCAAACTAAGTTAGGGCGAGGAAGAGCTAATATACTCATTGGCGGTAATATTGCTGATCAAGGTTCAATCACAGGACGTGTTTATGATTTGTATTCTATGCCCTCTTCACTATCAAAAAATAACAGGCGTATTTCTCAAGTTATTGATGCAGGACTTGATCAAAAAGATAAGCTTTCTCAATCGTTTAATAAAATGTTTGGCGTTGGTTATGATAAAAACTTTGTCGGAGGAATTAAAGAGCAGGCCATGCAACGTTTCACCTCTAATGCGCAACAAATTATTCAACAAATTTTATTAAACGTAGATAGAAAGGAAGCATCGCAGTTAAGAAAAGACGCGGTTACAGCGCTTAATATTGAAGCAAAATCTATTTTCAAATCAGTACAGCGTAAATATCAGCATGATTTACCTCTATTTAAAGCGTTAATAAAAGGTGAGTATGTACTTTATAAAACGAACTAAAATTGATGTACTTTAAAATTTAATAGGAATTGTTATGGCTACGAAACTAACGGTACTTGAAAAGGATATTTCCACTTTAAAACAGGGTGATATTGAATATATCAACATTACGGATATTGCGCGTTTTAAAAATACCGCACGTACAGATGATTTAATTCGTAACTGGCTGCGTAACCGTAACACTATTGAATTTTTAGGTATTTGGGAGCAACTCAATAATCCCTATTTTAATCCCGTCGAATTCGACGGGTTTAAAAAAGAAGCAGGGTTAAATAGCTTTACGCTCACGGCTAAACAATGGATAAGTGCTACCAATGCAATTGGTATTATTTCAAAAGCAGGGCGCTATGGTGGTACATTTGCGCAAAAAGATATTGCGTTTGAGTTCGCAAGTTGGATTTCAGTTGAATTTAAACTTTATTTGATTAAAGAATTTCAACGCTTAAAAGATCAAGAACAACAACAGTTAGGCTGGGACATAAAGAGAAACCTAGCTAAAGTAAATTACTTAATACATACCGATGCGATTAAAGAAAACTTAATACCTGATGTTGTTAGCTCATCTCAAGTAGCTCAAGTGTATGCCAGCGAAGCTGATCTTTTAAATGTTGCATTATTTGGCACAACTGCAAAGCAATGGCGCACTGAAAATCCAAAAATAAAAGGCAATATGCGCGATCATGCTAATGTACATCAATTAGTGTGTTTAGCTAATTTAGAAAGTTTAAATGCTCATTTTATTGAACAAGGAATTAATCAGGCGCAACGTATTGAAAGCCTCAACAAGTTAGCGATTAAACAAATGGGGATACTGAGTGGCTCTATTACTGAACAGCCCAAAATACGTACAACTACAAATCAAAGCGATATTAAATAATGGCTTTTCTCCCTTTAAAACCCATACCTATTAAAGATCGTAATTCAATGATTTTTGTTGCAATGGGTCGTATTGACGTACGCGATGGTGCATTTGTGGTAATTGATGAAGTGAACGGCGAGCGAATGCATATACCAGTAGGCTCAGTAGTGTGTATTTTACTCGAACCAGGTACCCGTATAAGTCATGCTGCTGTTAAGCTTGCAGCGACAACAGGCACATTACTCATTTGGGTAGGAGAGGCAGGTGTCAGGCTCTATTCTGTAGGTCAGCCAGGAGGTGCACGTTCAGATAAATTGCTCTATCAAGCTAAACTAGCACTTGATGAAGGTTTGCGATTAAAAGTCGTGCGCAAAATGTTTGAACTACGATTTGATGAAGCTCCACCAGAACGACGTAGTGTTGATCAGCTACGTGGAATAGAAGGTGCGCGAGTTCGTAAAACATACCAGCTATTAGCAAAGCAATATAATATCGAATGGCACGGCAGACGCTACAATCCAAAAGATTGGCAAGCAGGAGATATAATAAATCAGTGTATAAGTGCTGCCACTTCATGCTTATATGGTGTAACCGAGGCCGCGATATTAGCTGCAGGTTATGCGCCAGCCATAGGCTTTTTACACACAGGTAAGCCGCTGTCATTTGTGTATGACATTGCTGATCTTATTAAATTTGAAACGGTTGTGCCTGCTGCATTTAAAGTCGCGAGCAAACGGCCTAAACAACCTGATCGAGAAGTGCGCATAGCGTGCCGTGAAGCCTTTAGAAAAGATAAAACCCTACAACGGCTAATACCTCTTATAGAAAAAGTACTAAATGCAGGTGAGATCACTCCGCCTAAGCCTTATGATGATGCACAGCCACCGGCATTACCCGAGCCCGAATCTATAGGCGATTCTGGCCATCGTTCAAGTTAGGAATAAATTATGAGCATGTGTGTTGTAGTCACCGAAGCAGTACCGCCAAGATTAAGAGGGCGGTTAGCTGTTTGGTTATTAGAAATTCGAGCAGGTGTTTATGTTGGGGATGTCGGCAGGCGAATAAGAGAAATGATATGGTTTCAAGTCACTGAGCTAGCAGAGCAAGGAAACGTCGTTATGGCTTGGGGTACAAATACTGAATCTGGTTTTGATTTCATTACCTATGGTAAAAATGCACGGATGCCGATTGATTTGGAAGGATTAAGATTGGTTAAATTCATTCCAATTACGCAAGAGATACCTCCTGAAAAATAATTGTTTTGCTCTTTAAAAACGTGGTAGATTTTACATAGCTATTTTTATTTAATAAAAACAAGCATATACTATTAGAGTGTTCCCCGTATCCACGGGGCTGAACCGTGCATATAGAATTGGTGATTTACTTATTCTTTGTGTTCCCCGTATCCACGGGGCTGAACCGCTCAGCAGAGTCCGGCTCGCTACACCTAGGGCAGTGTTCCCCGTCG
>NZ_PNDU01000186.1:0-14683 GCF_005886635.1 Pseudoalteromonas sp. S558
ACCAGCTACGTATATTGAACCAGCCTCCCATGGCTGATGATTTGGCTCAATGTCTGCTAAGTTAGTATTTGCGGATTGCTGAGGTAGTTGAAAAATATTGGCGGCGTAAGTTTGTGAGTGAAATAATATGCCAACGATAATTATGAGCTTAATCATATCAAATTCCTTTTAATTGAAGTTCCATTACTTTTTAAATCAAGCTCAGTTTTTTGGTAATTGCAAGGTGAAGGATTGAATTTTTCAAAATTATTACAGAGTGATTAGGGCGTGATGGTGGAAGTGAGTTAAACGTGGGATTGGTAATTGGCAAGAAATAAGATTTGCACTCTGAATTTGATCACATTACTGCAAATATTTACCAAAGGGCTTTACGATGTTTATCAACAAGATGAACAGGTTATTATTAGTGATTTAAGAATAGGGTTGGAAGGCTACTACGTATTTTTATTGGTGATTGCTGAGCAAAAAAATAAGCAGCTGCTCCAAGGAGAATATCAAAAGCTCAGTAACCGATTGCCGTTAGATAAGCTCGAACTTATTTTTACTTGTATTACTGATCCAAATACTGATTTATCAACAATCGAGGCAAACTCCCGCAGCACAATAATGAATTTTAGTTAAAAGAATACGATGCGATCGTTAATGCCTGATTTATTCATCAGGCCCTTTGAGCGTAAAAACTAAATGTTTGCGCATGTCTTTTAAAATCACGCCTTTTTTTAACATTGCTCCGCTTAGGCGCTTTTGCCACTTTAATAACTCAGGCTCTGCCGCAGCTAACACTTGCTCACTCTCAAATTGAAAGCACATTAGCAAAGAGCCTGGAAATAAGTGGTATTGAACGTCAAACCAACATTGCAGCATACCAGGAAGTTCAGTACGACCTTGTTCTTCTAGTTTATCGGCAATATTAAGCACAAGAGTTTGCTGTTTTATTTGCACTGCAGAGAGTTTTTTCATGTTTAATCCAAGTTAGCGGCTAAAAAATGCAGCCGGAATGCGGGCATTATACGCAAGCTTATAGGCAGGCAACAACTCTCAGCCAAGTATTGAATAGAATTTATTATACGTATGCCTTGCTGGTACGCTTTAGAATGCAGGTTCACTCTTTTAAATAAGCAACGAAGATAAGTTTTTTGTGCTAATTAACCATTTTTGAGAGGTGATTCAATACTATATATTGACTCTCTCCGATTGCAAGACAATTTGAATCGTTTAAAGTAGGCACTAAGGCGCTTAGTTTGTTGGCTATTGACTATTTAAACACGCAAAAAAATAGTTTAAACGACCACGTTACGCTATTAGCTTAACGTGGTATTGCTGTTTTATTTAAAACATTGCATCATATTTTTAGCACTTGCTCAATTTTAAAAAAGCACACAGTATTAAAAAACTAACCGAGTATACAAATGAACCGGCGAGCAGTTTTTCTGTAAGATTAAAAATAATGAATCGATATTGCCGGTCTTATATCTCGATTCAATCTTCATAAGCATTAGGATTTAAATAATGGAAATTACTGGAAGCTGTTACTGTGGTGAAATTAAATACCAAGCAAAGTCTCAAAATAATAATGTACTTGTTTGCCATTGTAGCGATTGCCAACGTATGTCGAGTGGCCCATTTAGAGCTGTTATAATTGCAGAGCCAAACTCAGTAGTATTTACCCAAGGTGAGCCGAAAGAGTTTGTTAAAACAGCACAAAGTGGTAATAAACGTGCGCAAGGTTTTTGCGGCAACTGCGGTACAACACTTTATGCTACAAACGCAGCAAAACAAGATCGAGTGTATGGCCTGCGCATTGGGGCAGTTGACCAACGTGATGAGTTTAAACCGTCTGCACAAATTTGGTCTCAATCAACGCTAAGTTGGTTGAACGATTTACACAAAATACCAGCTTTTGAAACTACGTCATAAAAATAAATCTTGTAGAAAGTCAGTTTTTCTGAAATTTTATTAGTTAAACAGCTGTCTATTTTAGTAGTTAATCTGAACTCTGGTTAAGGGATTTATTGTCCAGAGTTCAGGTTAGTTACAACAGAGGAAATATTATGTGTAGTTCACCAAAAAGCAGCCGTGCAGTAAATAAAACAGCAATAAATTTTAATAATGAATTAACGCAAGAGCAGCGGCTACGGTTTGCTGCAAAAGCTAACTTAGCGCAAGAGCGCCGTGAGCAGAGCCAAGCGACTAACAAACGCTATGAGCAAAAGCACCTTAGCAATAAGTCGTCACATGGTTTATTTTCGTGGCTACAGCAACTTGTTAGCTGATTTGGCTAAAGTGGTATTTTTACCACTGCCTAAACCACATAATGCACACAGTACTCCGGCAATAGCACACAGCCATAATGGCGCACTCCAACTGCCTGTTGTAGTGTGTAATGCACCAGCTAGCATAGGACCAATAGCCGCGAGCAAATAACCTACGCTTTGCGACATACCTGAAAGCGACGCTGCTTGTTGCGAATCATCGGTTCGTAAACTAATAAACGACAGCCCCAATATAAAACATGCCCCAGAGCAAAAGCCCAGCATTAGGGTCCAAACAAAGGCAAAGTTAGGCATGTAAAGTAGCCCCAATGCACTGAGTGCACTGAGCATAGCTAAAATAAAGCTAAGCGCGCTTTGATCTTTTAATTTGGCAAGTAGCGGAATTAATATAAAACCTGGCAATGCGGTCGCAATTTGAAAAGCCCCATGATAAGCACCCGCTTGCGTGGCACTTTGGCCAGCTTCGGTTAATATGCTAGGTAACCACGTAATAATTATATAATTTAAAAATGAGTTTAAACCCAGTAACAAGGTGATTTTCCAAGCAAGTAAATTGCGCCATACATTTATTGAAGAGTTTGATGGCTGCGTAACACTTGCAGGTTTTGTGTGTTTGTTTAATTGCGACATCCATACTATTAAACTCGCCAAAGTAATAATGCCTGATGAGCCTAGCGCAAGCTGCCATCCTAATCCGTTTAATTGACTTAGCGGAAACACTAAAGTAGAAAAACCACCCGATACAGCGCCCATAGTCAGCACGTAAGCGGAGGTCATTAATGCAACTTTTGCAGGGAAGTCACGCTTAATTAGGCTTGGTAATAACACGTTTGCTATGGCAATCCCTACACCAATAATAGCGGTACCCACAAATAGCATTGCTGAGGTATTTATTAGCCGGGCTGCAACGCCTGTAAGTATAAATAACAAGGCCGCAAACAAAGTACGCTCTAATCCTTGTTTTTTAGCAAGGCTTGCTGCCATTGGCGATACAACTGCAAAGGCAATTAAAGGCAGTGTTGTTAAAAAGCCCGCTTGCGATGCACTAAGTCCAAAGTGATTAATGATTTGCTCGAGCACAGGTGCAATACCTGTAAATGTCGCGCGTAAATTAGCGGCAATAAGCAATATGCCAAGCACGAGTAATATGCCAGTAAGGCGTGATTTTGTGATGTTATTTAACAAAAGAGAAGGCCATTGAAGTTGAGATACTTAAAGGTCGCTAGTATAAAGACTTCGTAATAACTATAATTTAGATATTATGACATTAAATAATTAAAAACAGACAAAACTATGTTTGAACCCATTGGTTGGGACGAAATTAAAAATTTTGAAACTATGGCGCAGCCCATAATAGCCAAAATAGAGCACGCCCATGCAAGTCACGAAATACCATTGCACACGCATCCTAAAGGGCAATTAATTTTAGCGCTGCATGGTTATGTAACTTGTGAAGTGTCAGCCAAAATGTGGATGGTGCCTACGCACAGTACAATTTGGATCCCTGCACAAAAGGTGCATAGCAATAGGGCGTCTGATAACGCGCAGCTTTGTCACTTATTTATTGATAGTAGTAAAAACGGTATGCCGCTAAATACCTGTACGTTAGCCATTACGCCGCTGGTTAAAGAGCTAATGTGCGAGTTGGCTGCGCATAATCAGCACTATGCTTTAAATAGTAAAACAGCACGTTTAGCGCAGGTATTATTTGATCAACTTATTGAAATGCCCGTACAGCCACTGGATTTTGTATTATCTAAAAATGAGGTAATTCAAACTATGAGCGATCAGCTCATAAACAAGCCAAACAATCGAAAAACACTACCACAATGGGCTAAGCAGTTTGCATTAACTGAGCGCACATTAGCGCGGTTAATTAAAAAAGAAACCGGTATGACATTTGGAAAGTGGCGTACGCAATTGCATATAATTACAGCCTTAAAAGCGCTTTCAGATAAGCAAAGTGTGCAGCAGGTGTCGGAGTTATTAGGGTATGAGTCGGTGAGTGCATTTATTACTATGTTTAAAAAGGTAATGAAAAAATCGCCCATGAAATACATGAGCGACTTAAATCAGTTAAATTAACTTTATAGCTAAAAGCTTACCAAGTATAGGTCGCTGATAACATCGCGTTACGTGGTTTGCCTGGAAAGTACCTGTCGCCTGTAAAGCTCGTATAATCGGCGCGCTCTGCATAAGCCTCATCAGTTAAGTTAATTACGCGAGCAAGCACTTCAAGGTTATTAGTAACTTGCCACTGTGCGCGCAGGCTTAAAATATCATGCCCTTGGTATTTATTTATGTTTTCTGGATCGGTGTAATAGTTACCAACGCGATGCCACTGCAAAGCAAATTGCGTATTACTGAGTGCTTGCCATGTTAAATCAAGATTAGCAATATTACGCGGCGCGGTGTCTATGTCGTTGCCGTTTATGTTCAAACCATTGAGTACTTGGTTGTTAGTATAAGTATGCTTTGCGTAAGTACCAGCAAAGTTAAGCGCAAGCGTTTTTGTGAGCTGGTAGTCAAGTTCAAGCTCAATGCCACGATGGCGAGAGCTGCCATTGTTTACCGTAAAAAAGTCGCTATCGCGGTAAATTGTGTTGTGTTTACTCATAGCGTAAACCGACACGCCATAACGTAGTTTTTCGTAAACCCCTTTCATACCCAGCTCTGCGTTATTCGCTATTTCGGCATTTAAATTTGCTGTTGTTTGCTTGCGTTGTAATTGGTATAACTCAGCGGCTTGTGGCGCTCGGTAACCGCGCGAAAAGTTTGCATAAAGCGTGTTATTTGTATTGTACTGATAGCTAACCCCAAGCTTTGGCGATAAATTACTAAAGCTATTCTTAGCACTCGCTGGGCGGCTGTATCGGCAGCCACCAAATCCGCATTCACTGCCATCGTCTTTTGTTCTACCTGCTAGCATATTATTGGTGTAGTCGTACCGCATATGCTCGTAGCGCAAACCCGCTGTTACTAACCACTTATTTAATTGCCAATCAACCGATACAAAAGGCGCATAAAGCGTTGCGTTTACATCGTAATCGTAATGCTTACCTTGTGGCACTGTAGCAACTAAAAATGCAGAGCCTTGAGTGAGCTCATTTTGGCTTTGAGTAAAGTCGGCTTGCGTGTATTCGCCATCAAGCCCTATGTTTACTTTTATATTGCTTTGTAAATTATGTTGATAAAGCGATTGAACGCCAAAGCCGGTTTGGCTGTTTTTTTCAAGCGGTGTGCCGGGCAAAAAGTGCTTAAAAAAGTCCATACTTTGCTCGCGAAAATATAACGTAGTAGAGAGCACATCATCGTTGTTTAATTGCCATGTTGCATTGCTCCACGCTCTAAATGCGCGTGCTTTTCTAAATGCGTTTGGATCAAAGTTTTTTTGCGCGAGGTCTTCGTTTTTATAGCTTTCAAAACCGGTAATAAATCCAGCAGTTTGCTGATCTAGGTTTGTGTAAGTAAGCCCAGAGGTCAGTAATAAATTATTATTTGAATAGCGATGGCGAATATTTACTTTTTGTTGCTCTACGCTTTCGTCGTCGCGGTAACCGCTATCGTCGGTAACACTTACGTTAATGCCTATGCCGCTATTGCCGTAATCTTGCCCTGCGCGTAATTTGTAGCGAGTATAGCCGTACGAGCCATAATCTAAACCAACTAAACCGCCGCCTTGAGTAGTGTCGGGTGTTATAACATTAATAACACCATGCACAGCGTTTGAGCCATAAAGTGCAGAGCCTGGGCCTTTTAATACTTCAATGCGCTGCGCCATTTCGCTGTGCGCTTCAAATAGCTCGTTTATATTGCAAAATCCAGCGGCTCTCAGTGGTATACCATCCTCTAGGGTTAATATGCCACCACATGCGCCAGCGCCCGAAAGTACTTGTGAACGTAGTGCGGGTAAATACTCTTGACCATTTCCGCGTTGAATATTTGCACCCGCTACACGTTGCAAGGCTTCTTCAATATGGGTAGGTGCTATGCTATTTAACTGCGCTTCACTGAGTGTACTTATTGATAATGGGAGTGGGGTAGAAAGCGCTTCAATACGTGATGCAGTGGTTGTTATGGTTTCTATTGCATCATTATTTTGATTATCGGCAAATGCAGTGTAGCTAAAGGGTAATAACAGTGGCAAAAAATAAGGTTTCATACATTCCTTGAGGACAAAATATAGTGCATTGGCTTTATACTATGTGGTTTTGATATGTATTTAAAGTTGTTACGTTAAAACGCACGTAGCCTATAGATTTTATATGTAACTGAGAGCAGTAAGCATGCCGCTGCTGGAAATAACAACGCAAGCATTAAAAAGTAATTAAATAAAATATAACCTACAATCCCACCGAGTAAAAAGCCGCTAATAATGAGTAAAAAGATAACACATTTGCGGGTATCAAATTGCTCTCCTTTTAATGCTCTGCCAATCATTAAACCAAGATCTGTAAAAATACCGGTTAAATGTGTGGTGCGTATAACCGCACCACTGTAATTAGTGGCTAATGCATTTTGTAGCCCGCACGCAGCAGAGGCTAAAACAATACCGTAAGTGAATGTATTTTCAAGTAAGTAAGCGCTAATTAGTAACAACAGCGCTTCAATAAAAAGTAAGGTGTCGTAATGGCGGCCTAATTTTAATGAACCACCTGAGAGTAAAAATCCAGAAAGTGCCGACCCCAGCATAAAGCTAATTATTACACACAGCAGTAATAGTGCTGTTACTTTACTCGTTATTGCTTTAATACCTAGCAAAGTAACAGAGCCCGATACGTGCGAAATAGCTTGATGTTCAAAACCTAATAACCCCACAGCGTTCACAATGCCCGCTATAAATGCAAGCGTAAACGCGCCATATTCAACCCATTTTGGTAATTTTGTAAACATTAGTTATGCCGTAGTGAGGAAATTTTTTAATCGAGTTAATTGCTTTTATACACTTAATTTTTAAAGCGCTTTATTTGCTCATCAACTAACTTTGTATCAATTATGCCACGTTTAAAGGCAATATAAACAGGGAGCGAAAATTCATTAAGTTGGTGAGCATAAATATTTTTGTATTCTTTTGAATACCATAATCCCGCTTGGTAGTTAGTAATAACGTATTCAACACGTTTTTTTTCAAGTAGTTCAAAGTTTGCTTTGGTTGAGAGTGACTGGATTAAACGGTTACCCTTTATATTGTATTGCGAAGCAATAGTACTGGGTAGAGGAACGCCGCGAAGCATAGCGACGGTGGAGTTTGATAAATCATTAGTGAGCAGTTTGTCGTTATTTAAAGCAAATAAGCCAAATTGAGTAATATGCAGTGGTTCATTAGTAAAATCTAAGTATTTTGCGCGCTCTTTGTTATTAGCCAGCGAAAAATAGCAATCGTAGTAACCTAATCTCATCTCTTTTTTAACACGTGCCCAAGGCAAGTGAACAATCTCAATGTGCAGGTTTAAATTACGCTCAATAAAGGTTAAGTATTCAATGTCTAGACCAGTAAATGTATCGCTATTTTCATCGTAGATTGTAAAAGGTGGGTAATGAGTTGTTACGCAGCGTAATTTTTTTTGAGGCGCAGCAGATAGTAACGAAGAAAAAATTGAAACCATAAAAAACAATATTGTGCGCATAAATGCTAATCCGATATTTTTTGTGAGTATATACCTGGCTGTTTAGTATACAGCCGAATTGAAATATTTGTATTGATCTAAGTATTTTTACTAAGCGTATAAATAAAATTTTGTGGGATAGACCATGTTTAACGCAGAGCAACAATCACGCATTATAGAAATGGCGTGGGAAGACAGAACTCCTTTTGAAGCAATAGAGCAATTGTATGGATTAAAATACTCACAATTAGTTGTTTTTATGCGAGAACATATATCAAAAGGCAGCTTTAAGGTTTGGCGAAAGCGTCATGCTGGTCGTAAAACAAAACATTTAAAACTTCGCGATCCTGCTATCATGCGCAGTCACTGTAAAACACAATATAAACAACGTTGATTTGCTCTAATCCAAAGGGTTACAATTTCATTCGTTGTTCATGATCGTTTGTTAAGTTGGGGTACTAAATCCCTGCTGTTTCAATCTTGAAGTTAACCCATAAGGACATTTAAATGCTCATTGCGCTGGCTATTATCATCGCTTTTCTTCTACTAGTTACTTTGTTACCTATGTCTTACAGCCAGCATTACTTAGTGCGTAGCTGCGATTTTGTGCGCTTGCAAGTGTTTTATATTGCCAGTTTAGTTACTGTTACCTCACTATTTTTATTATGGCAAAGCAGCGCAATAGGTTATGTATTTATAGCCTTAACCTCATTACTTATAATGATTTTACAAGGTAAATGGATTTACCCGTATACGTGGCTTGCTAAAAAAGAAGTGCAAAGTGCGCCTAAGCACATCGACCACAGCATAAGAATTATGTCGGCAAATGTACTTATGTCGAACCATAAAAGTGAGCAGTTAATTAGCCTTGTTGATGAGCATCAACCCGACCTACTTATTACGCTCGAAAGTGACAGCTGGTGGGAAAACAAATTATCAGTCATTAAAAAAAATTACCCGTATTACATAGAATGCCCTAAAGACAACCGCTACGGCATGCACTTATACAGCAAATTTAAAATACTCGATGCACAAATATGCGAGCTAATAGAAAAAGATATTCCCTCAATTCATATTTTGTTTGAAAACGACGAGGGCCTGCAAATGCAAGGGCATTTTATTCACCCCGCACCACCGAGCCCTACAGAGGAAGACTCATCGCGCCCGCGCGACTCGGAGCTAATAATGGTCGCTAAAGCACTTAAAAATCCTACACGACCTGCCATAGTTGCCGGTGATTTAAACGATGTAGCTTGGTCGCGCAGCACCCGGTTGTTTATGCAAATAAGTGGCTTGTTAGACCCTCGAAAAGGCCGTGGTTTTTATAACACCTTTCATGCAAGCTACTTTTTTATGCGTTGGCCGCTCGATCATTTATTTCATAGCTCTGGATTTAAAGTTAAAAGTATTAAACGCCTCGCTAAATACGGCTCAGATCACTTTGCGCTACTTACTGAGCTTTCTTACGAAAACGCTGATCAGCAGTCATTAGAAACTAAATCAGCGCAGCACAAGCAAGAAGAAATTCAAGAGCTTGCTATGAATAAGGCAGACAAGCGAAAAGTACCGAGGTTTGAGAATAAGTGATAGCCTTCAGTCATACTAATCAAAGCTTAGAGCTTGATTATATTTAAGCACTAATCTTCAGTTTCATCACAAATATTTAAACTCGAAGTATTGAAGAATAATTAACTTATTTCGGCAGGTAATTGAATTAAAAGTGAAAGAAGACATAAGTTATCAGGTTTGTTAGATTGTAATGTATAGATATTTGGCTGTTGATTCATTAAGGAACCTCATGGACGATAGTACACTAGATAGAATTGCTGAATTTATTTGTGGTAATGGAGAAAACCATCCTGAATATCGTTCTAGCTCAAAGATCACAAGCTTTTTTGAGCGCTCTGGATTACCTCAATTTGTCCATGATGGCTCAACTCGACAGCGGTGGGTACATGAAAAGCTTAAAGAATGTAATCGTGAACAATTAGCTGCTGTTCTCAAGCGTCTTTCATCACCAAAAGAATATAAAGGTGATAGAGATAAAATTAAAAGTGCATTAGTCATGCTGAATGAAATCCTCTATCTAGAGGGTTTCAAGATTAAATTAGAAGGTCTTGAACCTAAGTTTGAAAAATTTGATATTAACTTTTCAGATGAAAATGTAAAAACTTCTTCACTTTTTCCAATGCCTGCACCTGATTTTATGGCGTTAGGTCTTGAGTCAGAAGTAGGAAAGATACTTGTAGAGCGTTGGGAAGAAGCCCAGCGTTGCGTCGATTCTAAAGCCCACCTTTAAGCAATAATAATCATGGGTAGTATGCTTGAAGGATTATTATTAGGAGTTCTTCAAAGAAACCCCGGTAAAGCAAATCAGTGCACTACTGCGCCTAAAGATTCAAAGTCAGGAAAAGTAAAAAATTTCGCACATTGGAAGCTAGCTGAAATGATTGATGTGGCACATAACGTAGGTTGGTTAGGTATGGATGTTAGACAGTTTTCTCATGCACTTAGAGGTTTTCGTAATCTAATACATCCTTATGAGCAAATGGCTAGTAAAATGTATCCTGATGCCGATACATGTAATATTTCTTGGTTAGTTGTTCAGGCCGCAGTAAATGATTTAGCGAGAGCATTGGAAAACGACTAAACACTTAGTTTATATAAGTATTTACAATTAAATATAAAATTAGACCACGATATTTATTCCCCATTAAAGGCTATGTTTGCAGTCTTTGACTCCTCATATTAAAAGCGCGATGTAAAATCGCACCTACGAATATGGTTTAAACTCGGCGTTTCCTTTATTGAAAGCTATCCTCTAAAAGCTACAAATAAAAAAGCCTAAAAGCGGTTATCCACTTTTAGGCTTAGTAATTTTTTATTTTAAACACTTATTTCATTTATGCAGCTAAATTAGCTGGCGATCATAATGCTTTTAACATTTACGAATTCGCGCATACCAAAGCCGCCGTGTTCTCGGCCATAGCCACTGCCTTTAACACCACCAAACGGTAAGTTAGGCTGTGCTAAGCCATAACCATTGATATTGATCATGCCGGTGTCGAAGTGCTTTTTAGCAAGCTCAATGGCTTTATTTTCATCTTTTGAGAAAATACCACCGCCTAAGCCATAGCGAGAGTCGTTGGCGATACGCATTGCATCGTCGTTGTCTTTGGCTTTAATAAGCGAAGCGACAGGGCCAAATAATTCGTCGTCGTAAGCAGGCATACCTGGCGATAAATTATCAAGTAGCGTTGGTGGGTAGTAGTAACCCGTTTGCGATGGTATTTCACCACCTGTTACTATATTTGCACCTGCTTTAACTGATTCCATTACTTGGTCGTGAATACCATCGCGTAAATCTTCACGAGCCATTGGGCCTAGGTCTGTGTCGCCTGCCATTGGGTCGCCCATTTTCATGGCTTCAAATTGCTCTTTTATTTGCGCTTTAAAGTCATCGTAAAGTGACTCAACAACAACATAACGTTTAGCAGAAACACACGTTTCGCCGTTATTAATCATGCGACCTGTTACACAGGTTTTAACTGCAAGCTCTAAATCAGCGTCATCAAGTACTAAGTACGCATCGTTGCTGCCCAGCTCTAACACTGTTTTTTTAGCGTGTTTACCCGCTTCTTCAGCTACTTTTTTACCTGTGGCATCACTACCCGTAAAGGTTACGCCGCTAATTGCTTTGTGCGCAATGAGTGAACTGGCGGTTTTACCGTCGATGAGTAAGTTGCTGAAACAGTACTCTGGGAAACCTGCTTGTTTAAATAGCGCTTCAATTTTTTCAGCCATGCCAAATACATTACCGGCATGTTTTAGTACTGTAGTGTTACCCGCCATGATGTTAGCGGCACTGTAACGAATTACCTGGTAAAGCGGGAAGTTCCACGGCTGAATACCCAGCAGAACGCCCGTTGGTTGGTAACTAATAATTGCACGACCACCGTCCATATCGCGCTCTTCATCGGCGAGTACTTGTGGGCCATTTTCAGCAGTATAACGACAAATTCCTGCACATAGCTCAACTTCTTGAAAGCCTTGCTCGTATACTTTACCCATTTCTTCGGTCATGAGTTTTGCGATCGCTTCTTTTTGTTCTTCAAAAAGTGATGCTAAGTTATTTAAATATTTTGCACGTTCAGTGAATGACGTTAAACGCCATTTTAAATATGTTTCGTGAGATTTTTCTATTACCTGCTCCGCTTCTTTTTGAGAAAGTAGCGTATAGGTTTCAATGGTTTTCTCAGTTGCCGGATTAATCGTTTTAACTGTGTTACTCATTTCTATCTCCTTACTAATTATGTATGGGGAGTAATGCAAAACGAACGCCAGCTGTCTAAATATATAAAAATGAATTTAACTTGTTGTTATTTATTGCTTTTTAGTTTTTATTTATAAAGGTGCTTATTTTTTATGTAATGTATTTATGGTATGTTTTGTAAATAGTGCAAGTTGCAGAAAAAGTTACATAGGGAATAAAAATGATACGAACACTTTTTGATATTTCCACTGCGCTAATACAGGCGCCAATGGCTGGTGTGCAAGATGCAGTATTAGCAGCCAGTGTCTGTGAGGCTGGTGGATTGGGCTCTTTGCCGTGCGCAATGCTCTCTAAAATACAACTTATAGAGCAGCTTGAGTTACTTAGTCGTTCAACCTGTAAGCCTTATAATCTTAACTTTTTTTGCCATTCAGCCTTGCAATACACCAAGCTGCAAAAACAACAATGGCATTTAACATTGGCCCCTTATTTTAATGAATACGCCATTGCCGAAAGTAGCTTAGCGGACGAAGCTTCTCGACAGCCTATAAATCAAAGTATTATCGATATTATTGCGCCTTATAAACCGGCTGTGGTGAGTTTTCATTTTGGTTTACCTGCGCCGTTTTTGCTTGAACAAATTAAAAGCTGGGGGGCAAGCGTTATTTCTACTGCAACAACCATTGAAGAGGCAAAATGGCTTGTCGATAATGGTGCTGATGCTGTTATAGCTCAGGGTTTAGAGGCGGGTGGGCACCGAGGCCATTTTTTATCTATGGATTTAAGTTTGCATAAAAGTACCGCTGAGCTAGTGCAAGAATGTGTTGCTCAATTGGTTGTGCCTGTTATTGCTGCTGGTGGTATTGCAACTGAGGATGATGTAGCGCATATGCAAGCGCTGGGAGCCGCGGGCGTGCAAGTAGGCAGTGCTTATTTATTATGTAACGAGGCAAATACGTCAGCGATTCATCGCAATGCTATTTTATCCCAGCAGAAAGACAATACAGCGCTCACTACATTATTTTCAGGGCGTGCAGCCCGAGGTATTTGTAATCGTGCAATGAAAGAGCTTGGTTCAATGCCTTTACATGTGCCGCCATTTCCTTATGCGAGTATTGCAATAACGGCATTGAGAAGCAGAGCTGAAGCATTGGGTGATAGTGGCTTTTCGCCGTTGTGGTGTGGTCAAAAATACATCCCAAGGGAGCACATGAGCGCAGCTCAAATAACACAAACATTAATGCAAAAGTGGTTGGTTTAAATGAATCATCGGCACACTATTGAGCTTGGTGATAGCTATGCAGTACTTGCACGAGATTTAAAGTTAAAGCTTGGCGAACAATACCCCATTAAGCAATTTTCTCGCGATACTGTTTTGTTGCAACAAGGGCAAAAACAGCGCTTTGGCTATTTGATTATAGATGGGGTATTAGGCGCTTTACATTCAACGGCTGATGGCAGTCAAAAATGTAAGGAGTTTTATTTTAAAGATGAATTTGCTTTGTTGTTTGCTAACTGGCTTGCAGATACAGATGCTTTTTATCAATTAAAAGTAATAAAAGCAGCAACAGTTATCGTTGTTCCATTGAGTCTTTTTGAGCAAAGCAAGTGGCAAGATATTAAGGTGAAGCTTATTACTCAACAGCTAATTTTTAAAGAAGCCAAAGAAGCTTTTTTATTACTTAATAGTCCCGAGCAACGTTACCGCTACTTACTTTTGCAAAAACCGCATTGGTTAGCACAATTGAGCCTAATAGAAGTCGCAATGTATATTGGTATCTCGGCAATTTCTTTATCACGAATTCGTAAGCGGCTTAACTTAAGTTAAGGGCAAATAAAATAAAGCCAGTTAGACTGCTGTTTTTTCAGGAGTCATTATGTTCTTACTTGCTCAGTGCTTGGTTACTATTGCTACTTTGCTAGATTTAGCATCTTTTCAGTTTAAGTCGCGTACATTTATTTTAGGCTGCTTATTTAGCTCTGTTTTACTGACCTCAGCACATTTTTTTATACTTGGCCATGCCAGTGCAGGAAGCTTAATGCTAATAGCCGCACTGCGTTATCTGTATTGTGTATTTGCACGAAAAACATGGGTGATGCTCGTTTTTATGTTGCTTAGTTGTTTGGCCGTATATTTTACTTGGCATAACTGGTTGAGTGGCTTGGCATTGGCAGCAACACTTATTCAAACATTTGCATCGTTTCAAAAACAAGATTTGTACTTACGCTTGCTTATGGTGTTAGGTACATCTTTTTGGATAAGTCATAACGTGTTTGCTGGGTCACCCGTTGCAGTACTGATGGAGTGTTTATTTTTGGCAAGTAATATGCTCGGGTTATATCGCTTTTATACCCCTAAAAAATCGGTTTAGAGGTATACACAAGGTTGATGAGGCGCTAGGGCGTGTTGACCTTTCGTGATTGATTTTGCAGCAGACTGTTTGGTATTTAGGCAAGGCAGAGCCTGTGATGTGTGGTTGTTCCCCATAAATAGGCGATAACGCAGCATATATACCAAAAATGAGCTGCCC
>NZ_PNDU01000187.1:0-1204 GCF_005886635.1 Pseudoalteromonas sp. S558
CCATGTCGGGCGTACACAAGGTCGTGCAATCTGACCTCCGACTACTGTCACCTTTTGTGCATAAACCCGCACAAAAGGTGACAGTAGCCTCCGGCAGTTGACGACGGCGTTATGTTTTCATGGAGTACCGCGTAGTGAGCGAGCTTGATTCAATAATATTTGAAATTCGTGATGGAATATCTGAAGTCGCCGAGGACTTTGATTCCGAAACAAAAGACTTAGTTAGCTTTCTTGGGGTTAATGATGAGCATGAGTACCATTCCGTTATGGACTCTTTTATTTTGCTGGAAGATACTCAATTAGCTAAAAATGAATTTTGTAAAGTGGATTTTATTAATGAATCATTTGGTAGGCTTTATCTAATGTTCTACGGAGTTTTAAATTCTTGCTATATGCAACAGCAAGCAATATTAGTGATATCTAAAAAGTTAAACATTGAGCAGAATATTTCTGAAATAAAGGGCGTAGAAGTCGTAGCTTATCGTAATGATTTTTCTGCACACTCTCCGAATAGAGGTAGAGGAAAATCAGAGCATAGCTTTATGCTAGACAGACTCGCTATGAGGCAGGCTAAAGTCAAAGGGTACACTGCTAATCATGAAACTGGGGATGTATTCCGAGAAGCTAATATAAACTCTTTGATATCTGAATGGGACCTAGTCTTAGAAAGACAATTAGCGTTAATAGCTGAAAAGTTACTGAATAAAAAACATAACAACACGCCCTGAGGTGGACAGCAAGCGCTAAAGCTCACTTTCCACCGCAAATTTTAACAGCGGTGATCCCTTACTTTTCAATGCAGTTAAGTAAGTTGATTCATCGTAGGGCGTATGTGTTTTCCAACACCTAAATAGGATTCGTATCCACTTAAATGCCAATGATCTGATGATGGTATTATGGGGTTTTCCTTTGGCTTCTTGCTGCCAACTATCGTGGCCAAGTAACGATGCTTTACCCCAAAATGAATAACGTACAGATAATCTTGCCAATTTCACAAATGTTTGCCTTAAAATTTAGAGTTAAGCCCTTTTATCCTAAATAAAAGCCACTTAAACACCAGTAATCCATTCCCAAATGCCAATTAAAACAACATTAAACTCTTTTTTATATGCTGAGTAAAAGTACAGCAATAGATTGAACCAAAATAGGAACTCAGCTATGGTTTGTTTATTAATAAAAAATAAAAAACGAGTTAATTTATAGG
>NZ_PNDU01000188.1:0-3229 GCF_005886635.1 Pseudoalteromonas sp. S558
ATTATTTTCTCTAGCCAGAGATTTTCAGTGGAAACAAGGCTAATTTACGCGTCAATAGCGGGCCTATTGCAAGTAAATTCAACGCAGTTAGCGCTGAAAATAGCCGCTCGAGATAGATTTATTATCCAGAGTTCAGGTTATTTATATATGTGTCTATTTAACGTTAATAAAACCACGCTCAAACTCATAAAATTGTGCAGTAACAAGCACACAAAAATTACATTAGAGTCAGTAATTTTTTCTTATCTATTGTGCCTTTAAAACCTAACCAATTGAAAATTAGCTAAAATAATTACTGGCACCCTTTTTGTATTAAGGGTAATTACTATATGCAATAAGGAAATAATTATGAACAACCGTATTTTAGTAACTTCATCATTACTAGCATTAAGTCTATTGGCTGCTAACGCGTACGCTATGGATGTTCACGCGACTTTTAACGAACTTGATAAAGATAGTAACGGTACATTGAGCGAAGCTGAAGCAGGTGAAGATGCCGTATTGCATGAAAATTTTTCGCAAATAGACACAAATCAAGATGGTCAATTGTCACTAAACGAATTTAAACAATTTATCCAATAAGCTCATTTAATAAGGAATGTGATTATGAAACAACTTATAGCTGCTTTTTCATTAATTTTTTTAGCAGTGAGTGCCACTGCTTTAGCATCACCAACGAATGTGCGTTTTGCCCATTTAGATAAAGACATGGATGGTAAAATATCAATTAGTGAAGCAACGCAAGATAAAGTAGTGATGAAACAATTTGCTGATTTAGACAAAAATGATGATGACATGATCTCTAAAAGTGAGTTTGGAAGCTTTAAACCTTAACAGGTTAAGTTTTACTTAAGGTTTTATCAAGTAAAGTGAATTAAAGCATTTGCCATAATCCCTGAGGGAATGTGTAAAAGGATTTATTGTTGGGAGTTAAATTATGGCAAATGCTTTACCTACTTTTTTAAATTACTAATAATCTTTTGGAAGGAATACCATGAAGATACTCCCCTTTATTACGAGCATTTTAATACTGTTGAGCTTTAATGCCTCCGCACTTGATGTAAAACAACGTTTTGATCACCTCGACATTAATAAAAGCGGTTACTTAACTTATGACGAACTTGAGCCTCAACCACATCTACTGAGTATGTTTGTGATCTGGGATAAAGATCAAAATAGACAAATTTCATTAATCGAATTCAAAAATTACTTAACCAATAATCTTTACTGAATATTTATAATGACACAAACAAGTTACACAAAGAAATAAGCCTTAAAGCACGCCTAGTCAATTCATTGGTATTCCAAAAGTGAGTTTGTTAATGTAGGTTAATTAACAATAAAAATTAAGCAGCTATGTCACTCATAAAAATAATCAAACCACTCATATTCGCCAGCCTTTGTGCAAGCTCACATTATGCTATCGCACAAACAAAAGTTATCTATAACGCTAATGGCTATACACCTTTGTATAAGAGTAAAATGCAAAAAGGTGAAATACAGCAGTTTTCGACCTTAGTTATTAAAGATGGCAAAGTGGTAAAAATAGGCGACGACAAACTAAAAAACAGCTTCCCCAATGCAGAACTCATTGATGCAAAAGGTAATACACTATTACCTGGCTTAGTTGATGCACATGGCCATGTTATTGGCTTGGGCAATAATTTATCGCAACTAGATCTACGTGGCGCAAAGTCTGTTAACGAAATTACCGACAAATTAAAAAAGTTTGCAGCCAATAAACAAGGCTGGATTATTGGCCGAGGCTGGAACCAAGAGCTTTGGCACAACACAGGTTTTCCTACTGCTACCGATTTAGATAATGTAGTAAATAACCAACCCGTTGTACTTTCCAGAGTGGATGGCCATGCTATATGGGTTAACTCAAAAGTACTTGAACTTGCCGGTATTACCGCGCAAACCGTTGCGCCAAATGGCGGCGAAATAATTAAAGATGAATTTGGGAATCCTACTGGCATATTTATCGATAAAGCGGAATCATTAATAACTCAACATATGCCTGCGCCTTCAAAACAAAATATTAGCGATTCACTTGATGCAGCAGGCGAGCATTTACTCAGTTTAGGAATTACATCGACCCATGACGCTGGAATTGATAAAGCCACTTGGGAGGTTTACAAAAATCGCAGCGAACTAGGTAATTTACCTCTGCGTATTGTTGCTATGTTAAGTGGCGCGAGCCCTGATCTAAAAGTAATGTTAAAAGCTGGCAGATACAAAGATGCGAACGACTTTATGTCAATCCGCAGTGTGAAAGTATACGCCGATGGCGCACTTGGCTCTCGTGGTGCAGCACTCATTGAAGAATATGCAGACAGAGCTGGGCATCATGGCCTAATGCTCGAAACTCAAGAAAAGCTTGAAGAATTATTTACGCTAAGCTTTAAGCGAGGTTTTAGTGCAAACACTCATGCAATCGGCGACAAGGCAAACCAAATAGTACTTGATGCTTATCAAAATGTATTCAAAAAAACAGGGGGTATATTGCTACGAAACCGAATAGAGCATGCACAAATAGTGACACCCGATGATATACCTCGCTTTAAGGCTTTAAAAATAATTCCATCCATGCAACCCGTACATGCAACATCTGATATGCACATGGCGGAGCAACGCTTAACCGACAAACAATTAAGCGGCGCTTACGCTTGGCAAACATTTTTACAGCAAGGATCGGTTGTCGCAGCAGGATCTGATTACCCCGTCGAGTTGGCAAACCCTTTTGATGGGCTCTATTCTGCTATAACGCGCATGGATCATAGCCAGCTTCCTGACAGCGGTTGGCGTGCAAGCGAAATATTAAGCAGGGAAGATGCGCTACGTGCATTTACTTTAGGGGGCGCATATGCGGCACATCAAGAATTTAAGATTGGTAGCTTAGAGCAAAGTAAATGGGCTGATTTTATTTTGATAGATAAAGACTACTTTAAAGTACCCGTTAGTGAAATTTATAAAACAAACGTATTGCAAACATGGATTGCAGGTACTCTTCGTTATAAAAAAGATACAACCGAACAGACTATCGATAAATAAAAACTAAAAAAGGGTTAGGGCGTGTTGACCTTTGTGGATTGAAATTTGTTCAATCTAGGGACGATTTAATCGCGGCGCGAGGTTTGACATTTATACTGCGTTATCGCCTGTTTATGGGGAATAACAAACAAGACATAAGATCTGCCTTGCCTAAATAGCAAACGTACTGCTGCAA
>NZ_PNDU01000189.1:0-14404 GCF_005886635.1 Pseudoalteromonas sp. S558
AGCTTGGATGGTTTTGATGAGTTCAGGGAAAAAATAATAAGGCTCATTGGTGGACATGCGTTGCATTTATATAAAATCCAAAAAGTTGCCTAGGGGTCTGATCAATGCCTGTTAAAATGTCATAAAAGTGCTGTTATTTTAATCTCAGGCGATAAAAAACCAGCTTAAAAGCTGGTTTAGTACTTAATTTGAACTTTGGTTAAGCAGTTAAAGCGTGTTCGTTTTTTGGGCTTTGTATTTTATACGGTAGCTATGCAGTAGTGGCTCTGTGTAACCACTTGGTTGCATTACGCCTTCTAAAACTAGGGCAACTGCCGCCTGATACGCGATGCTGTTGGTAAGGGCTTCTTCGTTTGTTGCCATTGGCGTGTATGCGCTGTCATGCTCATTTTGACTATCAACCACTTTAGCCATCTTAGCCATGGTTGACTTTATTTGCGACTCTGAACATACACCATGAAGTAACCAATTGGCCATATGTTGGCTTGAAATACGCAGGGTTGCTCTGTCTTCCATTAATCCAATATGGTTAATGTCGGGCACTTTTGAGCAGCCTACACCTTGGTTAATCCAGCGCACAACGTAACCTAAAATACCTTGTGCATTGTTTTCAAGCTCACTTTGAATATCTTCTTTTGAAAGCGTACTCGCATCGACCATCAATGGCGGTGTAAGTAGGTCGCTAAGGCTTGCAATAGCGCGTTTAGCAATACTTTGCTGCTCAGTAAAAACGTTTACATCATGATAATGCATTGCATGCAGAGTAGCTGCAGTAGGGGAGGGCACCCATGCCGTATTAGCGCCTGATTTAGGATGCGCTGATTTTTGCTCCATCATTAATGCCATTTTATCTGGCATTGGCCACATGCCTTTACCTATTTGTGCTTTATGACTTAAACCACAGGCAAGGCCAATATCGACATTGCGATCCTCATAAGCTTGTATCCACGGTTGCTGCTTAATCTGTGCTTTTGGAAGTACAACGCCTGCTTGCATTGAGGTATGAATTTCGTCACCTGTTCTGTCTAAAAATCCAGTATTTATAAATACAACACGCTCTTTAGCTGCATGAATACAGGCTTTTAAGTTGACAGATGTGCGGCGCTCTTCATCCATAATTCCCACTTTAAGCGTGTTTTTAGGTAAGCTTAAGGCTTCTTCTACATGGCTAAATAAAGTGTTTGTGAACGCGACTTCTTCGGGCCCATGCATTTTTGGTTTTACTATATTAATACTTTGTGCACTGGTGTTTTTAATGCCGGTTTTTTTATTTATGTCATGCAGAGCAGCAGTTGCTGTAAACATGGCATCCATAATGCCTTCAAATACGGGTTGGCCGTGTAAATCAGTAATCGCAGGGTTTGTCATAAGATGGCCAACATTTCGTACAAACATCATGCTGCGACCTTTTAACGTAACAATGCCACCATCGAGTGCGGTGTATGTTCTATCATTTTGCAGTGTTCGTTCTATGGTTTTATCACCTTTTTTGAAAGATTCAACTAAATTACCTTGCATCAAACCAAGCCAGTTTTTATAAACTTGTACTTTATCCTCTGCATCTACGGCGGCGACCGAATCTTCACAATCCATAATGGTGGTAAGGGCGGCTTCTAACACAACATCTTTTAAGCCCGCTTTATCTGCTTGGCCAATAATATGATGATGATCTATGTGAAGCTCTATATGTAAGTCATTGTTTTTTAATAAAACCACGGTTGGGTTTTGCGCTTCACCTTGATAGCCAATAAGCTGAGATGGGTTGGCTAGCGTAGTTTGAGAGCTATCGCGTAAAGTGATTGAAAGCGCACCATTGATGACTGAATAGTTAGTACTTTCTATATGCGAGCCATTAGTCAATGGCAATGCCTTATCTAAAAACTGGCGAGCGTAGGCCATTACTTTAAAGCCACGCACAGGATTGTAAGTATTGCCTTTCTCTGCACCATCGTCTTCACTTAGCACATCTGTGCCGTATAAAGCGTCGTATAGCGAACCCCAACGTGCGTTAGCGGCATTAAGTGCAAAACGCGCGTTGCTAACAGGCACAACCAACTGCGGGCCTGCTGTAAGCGCTATCTCGGGTTCTACACTTTGAGTTTCTATTTCAAAGTTTGCTGGTTCTTTTACTAAGTAGCCAATATCTTGTAAAAAGGCATGATATTTAGCGCTATTCCACGTTTTATTCGTTAAATGATAGTCGTTTATTTTCTGTTGAAGTAGCTCTCGCTTTTCAAGCAGCGTCTTATTTATAGGGGTAAGTGTTTGAACTATACCTGCAAAGTTCTGCCAAAATTGCTGTTCATTTAGATGAGTACCAGGTAATAGTTGGTTTTTTACAAAGTCAGCGAGTTGAATATCTACGCTGAGGCCTGAGTGTGTGAGAGTGTGGGTCATAATAGCCTTCCTTAAACGGTCGCAGTGTGCGTTAAGACAACAATAACTCAAAAAAGCTACGTTGAGTGCTTTTTGCTCATTCATTAAATTTATAGCCGCAATAACAACTATAAATTTACTAAATCTAAAAAATGAGCCTAATGTTGATTTAAGCGCTACGGAGCATGAGCTTGGTAGCCACTCTCATAACACTAAATATTACATACCCGTTCGAAGGACTTTATTATGACAACATATCAACGCGAAACAGATACACTTTCTACTCTTTGCCAATCTCAAGGCAGTGCATGGCATGCAATTAACCCTGAATATGCAAGTCGTATGCGTTTGCAAAACCGTTTTCGTACAGGAATTGAAATTGCACAATACACAGCAGACGTAATGCGTGAAGATATGGCAGCATACGATGCAGATACAAGCCAGTACACACAATCTTTAGGGTGTTGGCACGGTTTTACTGCACAGCAAATGATGATGGCAATTAAGCGCCACCAAAAAACGACAAAACGCAGCTATGTCTACTTAAGCGGCTGGATGGTTGCCGCACTTCGCTCTGCATTTGGCCCGCTACCAGATCAAAGCATGCACGAAAAAACATCGGTACCTGCGCTAATTGAAGAAATTTACACATTTTTAAAACAAGCCGATGCACGTGAACTAGACCACTTATTTAACGATTTAGATGACGCCAAAGCAAACGGCGGTGATGTGCAAGCTGTTATTGATAAAATAGACAACTTTGAAACCCATGTTGTGCCAATTATTGCTGATATTGATGCAGGTTTTGGTAACGAGGAAGCCACTTATTTACTGGCTAAAAAAATGATTGAAGCCGGTGCGTGTGCCATTCAAATAGAAAACCAAGTATCTGACGCCAAACAATGTGGTCACCAAGCGGGTAAAGTTACCGTTCCACACGAAGACTTTTTAGCAAAAATTAACGCAGTACGTTACGCCTTTTTAGAGCTCGGTATTGATAACGGTATTATTGTGGCACGTACCGATTCATTGGGTGCGAGCCTTACGCAAAAGGTACCTGTATCGAAAAAGCCTGGTGATTTAGCAAGCCAATACAATGCATTTTTAGAAACCACACCAATTAACTGTGTTGATGACTTAAATGAAGGCGACACGGCAATGAAAATTAATGGCCAGTTATGTAAACCGACTCGCCTAGATAACGGTTTATTCCAATTCCGCGAAGGCACTGAAAAAGACCGTGTTGTACTAGATTGTATTACTAGCTTGCAGTCTGGTGCTGATTTACTGTGGATTGAAACAGAAAAACCGCATGTTAAACAAATTGCAGAGTTGGTAAATCGTGTTAAAGAGCAGGTGCCAAATGCAAAACTGGTATACAACAATTCACCTTCGTTTAACTGGACGCTTAAGTTTCGTGAGCAAGTTTATCAAGAGTGGGCTGATGAAGGTCGTGACCTTAGTGCTTACCCAAGCCTTGGCGATAATAAAGCTCTTATGGCACCAGAAATGGATGCAACAGAACTTGCACAAGCAGCTGATTTACTAGTACAAAACTTCCAGCGTGATGGCGCACGTGAAGCCGGTATTTTCCATCACTTAATTACTCTGCCTACCTACCATACAGCGGCGCTAAGCACTGATATTTTATCAGAAGGTTACTTTGGCGATATGGGTATGCTAGCTTATGTACGTGATGTTCAGCGTCAAGAAATTCGCCGTGATCAAGCTTCTGTTAAGCACCAAGATTTAGCTGGCTCTAATATGGGCGATACGCACAAAGAATACTTCTCTGGTGATAACGCACTAAAAGCCGGTGGTGAAGATAACACCATGAACCAGTTTTAATTCCTAACTAGATAGTGTTACTCAAGGGCCTTAAGGCCCTTTTTAATTGCTTTAAATAAAGTTAGAACATTGAAGCATAATTACAGATCAGAGTTTAACTAACCAAATTATTTTGGATCACTATTTAACTACCTGAGTGAATGTACGGATCAGAGTTTAACTAACCTCTCATAAAACGGCATTTTTTAAGTGATTTTGCTGTAAATAGCTTTTACAGCGACCTAAAAATGTGGATAAGTGACTGATTTTTGCTTTAATCGACAAACTTAGCGAATTCACAAACCGATTTTTTACTAACTTCTCGTTGCTATAAAACAAAATTTTACTAACTGAGAGGTTATAAACAGTGACCCAAACCGATTTTTTACCAACTCAAGTAATAAAAAATGCTATAAACCGAAATTTTACTAACTGAAGTTTTAGCTAAGTCCGATATTTAATTGTCATAGAAGTGTAAAGGGGGTTTACAGTTTGAATACTACCGCAGTAAATACAAAAGCCACTTGTTTGAAGTGACTTTTATTTAAGCTATAAATTTATTATCCAGAGTTTATTTAGTGTGTTTATCAAACCACCATTGAATATAAGCAACCTTAGTCATTAAATTAGATGGACGAGCTGTAATACCATGTGAAGCATTAGGAATGCGCACCATTGCGGTATCAACGCCTTGTAGTTTTAGTGCTTGATAAAACTGTTCAGTTTCTGAAATTGGTGTACGGTAGTCAGATTCACCAGTGAGCAGCATAGTAGGAGTTTTAACGTTTCCAACATAGCTAATCGGTGAGCGTTTCATGTAGTGCTCAATGTGATCCCACGGTTTACCCGGAAACCAGTAATCAGCAAAAAACGGGTAAAAATCGGCAGTTAGTACAAAGCTGATCCAATTAATAACAGGCTTAGCAACTACAGCTGCAGCAAAGCGATCGGTATGACCTACAATCCATGCAGTTAATACACCGCCGCCAGAGCCACCGGTTACAAACAATTTAGACTCGTCAATAAAGCCTTTCGCTATTACTGCATCAACGCCAGTCATTAAGTCATCAAAATCGTTACTTGGGTAATTATGATGAATGGTTTGTGCAAATTCTTTTCCGTATGAATTACTACCACGTGGGTTCATATATAAAACGACATTTCCTTTTGCTGCAAAAAGTTGAATCTCGGTGCTAAAGTGTGGACCGTAATTAGCAACTGGGCCGCCGTGAATTTCTAGTATTAGCGGGTATTTTTTGCTGCTATCAAACTCTGGCGGGTAGGCAATCCAACCTTGAATTGGCAGCTCATCGTGACTTGATTTAATCCAAATTTCTTCCACTTTAGCCAAAGCTTTGTTGCCCAATGCATCTTTATTAAGGGTTGTTAAGCGCTGCGCTTTACCACGTTTAATTGTTGCTATATCTGAAGGGCGCTGGGTATCGGCAAGGGTAAAGGCGACTTCACCGTCTTCGCTCACATCAAAGTCGCCGCCAGAATAAGGGCGGCCAAAGGCAACGCTGCCAATTTGCTCTGTAATTATTTTACGTTTACCGTTGCGTGGTTGATAGGCAAGGGCCGTTTGACCCTTATCGTTGTAACTAAAGTAAAGACCTTTTGAATTTGCACTCCATTTTATTTGACCTACGCTGCGATCAAAATCAGGCGTTAAGCTTGTTGTGTTAGCTGTTTTTAAATCGCGAATATAAAGCTGAGTGTTTTCGTAGTTAGTGCGTTTATCATCGTAACCTGTGTACGCTAAGTAACGACCATCGGGCGATACTTTAGGCTGTTCGTCAGGGCCATTGCGGTCGGTAATTGCGGTTATATTTTGTGAGGCTAAATCAAGTTGATAAATTTCACTGTTCGTGGGTTTTAGCTGGTAGTTTTCATGTCTATTTGCAGAAAAATAAAGCGACTTGCCGTCTTTACTAAAACTTACATCACTGGCGTTATTAAATTCATCATGGGTGAGTTGTTTAGCGTTACCGCCGTTAGCGTCTATGGTAAATAGCTGATTAAAACCCTTTTGTGTATAACCGCCACCGTCTGAACGATAATAAACATCATCAATAAACTTGGCGGGCTCTGCCCACGTTGCCCCTTTTGGTTTGCCCTGTAAGCTTACTGGCGCAGAAGTAGCGCTTGGAACAAACATGCTAAATATTAATTGGTTAGAATTAGGGCTCCAAGTGATTGCATGCGGGCTGCTGGTTAAGTTGCTAATTTTTGCCATAGCACCTGTTTTGAGCCATTTAATATATATTTGGCTGCTACCATCGCGGGTTGATATAAACGCAAGCCTCTCACCATCAGGTGACAGTACTGGCGAATAATCCATATGAATGCCAGAGGTTAATGGCTGCATTTGTTTTGTTTTATAATCAACGGACCAAATATTACCTACTTTACGATCCGTTTTTATGTCCATGCGATTACGTACAAAGTAAACAGTTTTACCATCTTCGGTTATGTCTATTTGATTGGCGTACTCTAAATTGAATACATCTTGTAATTGTAGTGTGTTTGTTTCAGCGTAAGCTAAGTTGCTACAGCCTAAAACGAGGCTAAGTGTTAAAAGTTTTTTCATTTTTATCCCTGTTGTGATTTTACTTTTGTTAATACAGTTATATGTTAGGTAAACAAGGATTAATAGAAGGATGCGATGAAACTCTAAATTTGATCTGTGAGTTAAAGCTGTAAAGGGGGTTTACAGCTTATAATTTAAGGTTGTGTGAAAAGCCTAATTGGCTGAGTTACAAAGCGCTTTAATCTCTTTTATAAGTGCGATACCATCGGCATTATCGCCATGCACACATAAGCTATGTGCATTAAGCATTAATTTTTTTCCTGTCCGTGTTGTCACACTACCATCGGATAAAAGCTGAGTTACTTGTTTGAGTAATGCAGTTTTGTTGTGAACGCTGCCCTCAAGTTTTCGTGAAACTAGCTGCCCGTCATCGTTATATTGCCTGTCGGCAAATGCTTCGAGTATTAGCTCAACGTCTAAGTCTTTAGCTATTTGAGTATGCTTATTGGCATTTTCAGTGGCTAAAATCATTAATTTTAAATCGCTCGGGTAATTAGCAATAGCACTTATAACGGTTTTTAATATTTGCTCGTTATTCATCATATCGTTATAAAGCGCGCCATGGGGTTTTACATAGCTAAGTGTTAAACCTTGTACTTTTGCCATGCCATCAAGGGCAGCAATTTGGTAGTGTAGGCAATTTGTAAGCTCTTTTTCGCTAAGTACCATTGAACGTCTACCAAAGCCCTGCAAATCTGGGTAGCTTGGGTGAGCACCAATTTGTACGTTATGTTGTTTGGCAAGTAGAAGAGTGTTTGCCATTACGTCGGCATCGCCGGCATGAAAACCACAGGCAATGTTAGCCATATCAATATGTGGCATTACGTCATCATCAAGGCCCATTTTCCATGCACCAAAACTTTCTCCTAAATCACAGTTAAGTTTCATATCAGTGCGCTTCTTGCGGTTTTATCGTGACAGGTAATACGCCGTTAGCAGGCGCTTTGCCTAATAACACTTTCGCAAGCGCTGTAAAAGCAGGGCCCGCTACCATATCGTCTTTATCTACATCAATATTATATGCATATGATGCGAGCACAGCATTGGCATAATCGCCAAATTCGGCAATATCGTAAGGCGCTCTGAGGCTTATAAATACAGTGTTTTTATGTTTGGTTTTAGCAAAGTTGAGTAATGATTTAAGGGCTTTTGGTTGCTCTGCATTATTAAGTGCAAAATTAGGATCGTCTTTTAAATCGTCCATACCACCAATTTCTACCGCACTTTGATTGGGCGTGGCATTACCAGCAATGATCACGTCGGCAGTAGTAATATCTGCATGTGCTTGTTGTGGATTAAATCCTTGGAGACTACTACAGGTATAGTTGAGCTTTTTATCACTTATAGCTTCAATCGCTTGCTGCATTGCCATGCATTTACGTGTGTCAGGCATAATAATATGCACATGCTGACCCGATTTAAGATTAAGCGGTAAAGTGTTTTGTTTATTTTTAACTTGCGTTATTGCCTCTACAGCAAGCTGCGCTTCTATTTCACGATGTGCTGCACTGCCAATTGTTTGCTTTGCATTTATGAGTGCGTTGATAGGGTCAAAATGAGTACTTAACTCAAATTTGTTTTTAAGTAAAACGATACGCTGAGCCGATTGTGATATTTCCTGCTTATTTAGTTGTTTTTCTTTGACTGCCTCAACAAGCTCTTTAATTAGTTCATCTAATTTTATTAAATCGTCTGGTGTTCTAATTTCAATAGGCATCAGAGCTATATCAACACCTGCTAAAAATGTATTGATCACAGCTTGAGTGGGTGTGAAAAAGTGGCTAATACCTGCCATATCAAGTGCATCCGTTATTACTACACCTTGATAATTAAGCTCGCCTCGTAAAATATCAGTAATGATTTTACGTGACATAGTCGCGGGCTTTATCATCGTTTTACCATCAACACTTAAAAATGTGGTGCTATCAAGGGCTGGGTATTGAATATGCGCCGTCATTATCATACCAGGGTTTTGTTTGGCGATAATGTGTTTAAACGGTGCTAAATCTTGCTCATAAATAATCTCTTTAGAATGGTTTACTTTGGGTAAACCTGTATGGCTATCTACGTTTGTATCGCCGTGCCCAGGGAAGTGTTTTAACGAGGTGATAACACCGTTGTTTTCAAAACCTGCAACCTGCGCAGCGCCAAGTTCAGCTACTATTGCAGGGTTCTCACCGAATGAACGTACGTTAATAACGGGGTTGTCAGGGTTCATGTTTACATCAACCGTGGGCGCGTAATTTACGTTTATACCTAAAGTACTCAGCTCTTTAGCAATAACAGAGGCTGTTTTAGTCGCAAAGCTTACTCCGTGTTTTTTATATGTAGCACCAATCGACATATTACCTGTAAATGAGGTGGCGACATCACGTGGTAGTCTAGCGACACGTCCGCCTTCTTGATCTATTGATATGAATAACGGCAGTTTACTACTGGATTGGCTTGCTGCGGCTTGCAATTGGTTATTAAGGGTAATTATTTGTTCAACTGATTGGGTATTTTCAGAAAATAAAATAACACCACCAATATTATGCTTTGTAATTGCCTGTGCAAGCTCGTTTGGTAATTGAGTTAATGGTGTTCTGCATTGTTTACTGCTGCCTTGCTCACAAAAATAGCGAAGATCAAGCATAAGTTTTTGGCCAAGTTGTTGCTCAAGAGAAAGTACAGGTTTAGCAAACGAAGATTGTAATGGCATTAAGCACCCAGATAAAAAAACGATAGACGATACAACATACTTATTTAGCAAAACTTACTCCAAGGCTAAATAAAATAGATAAGTATATGCAGCTTATCTACTTTTTGATGCAACTGCAAAGCCATACAGAAGGCGTTTTTATAAACCTTCTTTTTAACAACGTATTTGTAAATGTGGAAGCATATTTGGCACTCTGTTATTGAGCTGAGCGCTAATATTATAAACGTGCTTAAGTCGCTCTGCGGTTAACACTTCCTCAGGAAGGCCAGTTGCTTCAATTACACCGTTATTAATCATGTAAATTCTATCGGCAAAACTTGCCGCCAATGATAGATCATGGATCACTGCCACAACACCAGCACCTTGTTGTGCAATATTTTTGGCTTGAGCCATTACATCGTACTGATGAAAAATATCTAAGCTTGATGTTGGCTCGTCGATGAGTAAGTAGGCCGGTTTATTTGTTTTTAAAGTAGGTTGAATTTGGCACAGCACGCGGGCTAGCTGAACTCGTTGCTTTTCTCCGCCTGAGAGTTGCGTAAAAGTATGATCTTTTAAATGCGTAATGCCAAGCGCCTCTATGGCTTGGTTTGAAAATTCCTTCAAAGTTTGTCGGCTATATTGCATTTGATGAGCAAAGTGAGACATATCAACAACTTCATTTACGGTAAACGGAAAATCGAGTTCATAATTTTGAGTCAATACGGCGCGGCGCGTAGCTAAATCTTCAACCGTGTATGTATGCAATGGTTGCTCGTCAAGCACAATACTGCCTTGTGTCAGTTTAATGTCGCCACAAAGCGCTTTTAATAACGACGATTTACCAGCGCCATTAGGACCAATAATGACAATGACTTCTTTTGGTTTTACGTAAAAATCAACATTATTCAGTAAGCATTTTGAGCCGACTTGTGCAGAAATATTGTTAGCACACAGCATTAGTGACTCCGTTTTTTGTATGTTTTTAATAGCATAAGTAAAAAGAATGGGCCACCGATTGCGCTAGTTATTAAACCAATTGGAAGCTCAGCGGGTAGCATCACAGTACGTGCAAATAAATCGGCAAAGCTTAGTAATAATGCCCCACCTAATATACTTGCGGGCATTAAGTAACGATGATCGGGTCCTAATATTAATCTCACAATATGAGGCACTATAAAGCCTACAAAGCCAATTATGCCGGTAATAGATACCGCAGCACCTGTGCAAAGGGCAGTGCAAATAAAGACCTGTTTTTTGAGACGGGTAACATTTATGCCTAAATGTTTAGCTTGTGCTTCGCCAAGTAAATATAAGTTGAGTGGTTTAGCTAAGCGCATTAACAGCGAAATACTAATGACAATAATACAAAGCGATGGCAGCATCATTGCAAAATGGTTGCCAGCAAGCGATCCCATACTCCAAAACGTAAGGTCCCGAAGTTGCTGCTCGTTACTAATTAAAGTGAGCCCGCCAATAAATGAACCAACTATTGCATTTACGGCTATTCCTGCAAGCAATAAGCTAATAATAGTAAACTGGCCACTGTGCGCACTTAATCTATAAATAAATGTACATACAGCAATACAGCCCAAAAAAGCGCCTATAGGCACAGCGTAAACGCCAAAAGTGTTACTAAAATTAGTAAATAGACTGGTGCCCAATACTATGGTTGCTACCGCGCCAAGTGCAGCGCCACTGGATACGCCAATTAAACCAGGATCGGCTAATGGATTTCTAAAAATAGCTTGCATAGCAGCGCCACACGCAGCCAAGCCTGCACCTACCACCATAGCTAATACAATACGTGGTAAACGGATTTGCCAAATAATTGCATTTTTTAAACTATCACTTTCAAGATTGTTAATAATGGCGATTATTTCACTAAAACTTAAGTTAACCCCACCTTGACTAAGCGCCATAAAAAACATTAAAACACAGGCTATGAGTAAACACGGGATCGCCATTTTGCGCTGTTTATGCCCTGTGAGCATGGTACTGCCTAATGCAAGCATGTTGATTACTCGCTTAGTTCAGTTGTTGTTTGAGAGGTTTTAGCAAAGCGAAACTTATAACCGGTAGGCAGTTGAGTACTGGGATGTAATACGCTGGCAAGTTCAACTACGGCCTGCGGAGTACGTGGACCCATACCTAATAAGTAACTGCCATCAAAACTATACACTTGTTTATTTTTTGCTGCGTTAGAGAACTTAAAATGAGCTAATTTGGTTATGTCGGTAAGAGGGTCATCACCATGACGGCCCATCGTTATAATTGCATCGGGGTTAAATGCTAATGCAGCTTCGGTTGAAAGTGGTTTCCAGTTATCTAAGTGCTTTGCAGCTATATTAATGCCGCCAGCAGCATTAATTAACTCATTTGCAGAGGTATGCGCCCCAGCAACAATAGGTTGTCCACTGCGAACGCTTAAAACAAAGAGCACGCGAGGTTTATAATCAGATTGTGATAAAACATAGCGTAGTGCATCTCTATCGGCTTTTAGGCTGTTTGCTAAAGTGTGGCCTTTAGCAGGTACATTAAGCAATTTTGCAATATGATTAATTTTATTCTCTATGGTTAAAAAGTTATCTTCCTCTGAGAGAATAACCATATTTACGCCCGTACTTTGTAGTTGCGAGACGACTTTTTTTGGCCCAGTGTCGGCTTCCCCTAAAACAAGATCGGGCATTAAAGAGAGTATGCCTTCAGTGCTTATCTTTCGTACGTAACCTATCTGCGGTTTTAGTGTTGCAGCAATAGGAAACACGCTAGTGCTGTCGACTCCTACAATGCGATCTTGTTCTTCAAGTGCATAAATTATTTCGGTTATTGAACCACCAGATACTACGACTCTTTGCGGGGTAGGTTCTAATGCTTGAGATATGTTCGTAGTGATTAAAAAGCTAGCGATGACTAAATATGTAAATAGGGGTTTCATAACAAATCCGATATTGATACCATTGGTTAATGCAAATAATAACAGTTATCATTTATATTTAAAAGATATGAAATTTACTATTTTTATCATTCTATCTGGGTTTTTCCACTTTATTGGTTTGTTTATTCAACCCGAGACGCACACCCCTATTACGTTTTTACAGGGGCAAAGAGCCGATAAAGTCTCAATTAATCTGATTAATTCACAAGTCGCGATAAGCAAAAGCCTCTTGGTAAAAGCAAGCGAGCAGCCCCAAGCTGTAATTGAGCCTACAGCGAGTACAATGTTTTCAGGTCAAAGGCGGCACGTTAGTAAAACAACAAAGCCAGATAGCAAAATTATAAGCAAATCGGTTATAAATAAGCCGCCTCGTAAAATAAAACCACAAACAAAGAAAACAGTTAATCAGCAAACAGTCGCCAAAAAGAAACCTGTGCAGCGGAAACCTTCAAAAACAGCAGCAAGCGTTAAGGCTGACTCTTTAAAAACGCCGACACAGATGGCTTCTGCAGCTGAGTTAAGTAAACAAAATTCAGCGACCAGTGAACTAGTGAACATTGCAAAGCTACCTTTATTTAAAGCCCCAAAACCTACTTTATCTTATCCATTACGTGCAAAGAAAAGAGGTTATGAAGGTGTCGCCATGTTGCAAATAGAACTAAATAAAAATGGAGAAATAGCCAAGCTTACGCTGATCAAAAGCAGTGGTTTTGTAGAGCTTGATCAGGCTGCACTTAATAATGTGGCGCAATGGCAGTTTTACCCTGTATTAAAAAATAGCCATCCAGTAAAAGCATTGTTTAGTGTGCCAATTAAATTTTCGTTAAACGTATAATTAAGAGTGATCGTATGAAATTTATATTTAATGCCATTGGCATAATGGCTTGGCCGTTATTATGTTTATCGATAATTGCACTGGCTATTGTGCTTGAGCGCAGTTTCGTAATGCTCGTTGCTAAGCTGCAGTTACAGCAACATAAAGCTGGGCACAGTCAATTTGCAAAGGCGCTTAAGAGTAAACAACAACAACCAAGCGAACAGCGTCTGCAGTGGTGCCAGTTGTACTTACAAGATTGTCTAGTTAACTGGCGTAAGCGTTTAAATATACTTAGTTTACTTGCTTCTTTAAGCCCATTAATGGGCTTATTAGGAACTGTGTGGGGATTAGTCCTTATGTTTAAAAATATAGCACAAACAAATCAAGCTGTTACCCCTGCATTACTCGCCGATGGACTATGGGAGGCGATGTATTCGACTATGGCTGGATTAGTTATTGCTATTCCATGCTTATTAGCAAGTGGCTTATTAAATGGCATGTTGGATGCTCTACAAAATGAATTTACACGTGTTATTAATCATCTAAATTATACCTTTACATTTAATGAATGCCCGCATGCTTGAGCTGCCCAAAAATAATTCAACCCCCCCTTTATTACCTGATTTAACAGCCTTATTAGATGTGCTGTTTATTTTGTTGGTGTTTTTGCTACTCACTGCGGCAGTAAAATTAAATATGCTTGATGTAACTCTCCCTGATACAGGAAAAAATACCAGTACGCCGGTACAGCAATCTGATGTGCAAGTGTTGAGTGTACGTATTCATAATAAAAAAACACAATATGGATTTGACCACCAACTCTATGACTCGTTAAGTAGTGCTATAACAGCATTAAAAGCAGAAAAACAAGATATCCCACTTTATTTAGCCGTTGATGAGCAAGTACCAAGTGGTGAGCTTGTTGTGCTATTGGCCGCTTTGTCGAGAGAGAAATACCAAGTTGCAAATATTTTAGTTAAAAGCGAGTGATAATGATTATCATTTGAGTTTTATTTTGTTATAGTGCAGCGGCTTGAGACTACTAGGGCCTGTTGACCTTTCAGGATTAAAATTTGTTCAATCTAGGGGCGATTTAATCGCGGCGTGAGGTTTGTAACCTATGGGCTAAGTAAAAACCGAGCAACAAAGAGTAAATTGCCCCTAGGCAGAACCCTT